>NZ_KV790796.1:0-14824 GCF_001807735.1 Neisseria sp. HMSC31F04
GCTGAGGAAAAGGAATTTTGCAAAGGTCTCACACTGCATCAAAAGCATGTATCCATTTGCATAGAATAAATTTATACAAATCAATATCTCGAAAAGTTTAAATTTCCCAATACAAAAAAAACCTGCCGTTTGAACGGCAGGTTTTTGCAGAAAAATCCTTAACCTTTACGGGCAGGCAGTTTTTCTTTAATACGGGCTGCTTTACCAGTCAGGCCGCGCAGGTAGTACAATTTCGCACGGCGTACATCACCACGGCGTTTTACTTCGATTTTTTCTACAGCCGGAGAATACAGTTGGAAAGTACGTTCCACACCTTCGCCGCTGGAAATTTTGCGCACGATAAAGTTGCTGTTCAAACCACGGTTGCGGCGGGAGATGACTACACCTTCATAAGCCTGCAAACGGCTGCGGTTTCCCTCGACTACGCGGACATGCACGACCACGGTGTCGCCGGGCGCGAATTCAGGGATGGTTTTACCCAAGCGGGCAATTTCTTCTTGTTCCAATTGTTGAATCAGATTCATTGTTTATTTCCTAAGTCTAATGGGATTGCCTGTTGCTCTTGCTCTATCTCCTGCAAGAGGCGGGCTTCCTGTGGGATTAAACTGCGCCTGGCCAGCAAATCGGGCCGGCGCGCCAAAGTGCGTTGCAACGACTGTTTCAGCCGCCACCGCGCAATCAAACCATGATTTCCAGAACGTAACACCTCCGGAACAACCATGCCTTGAAATTCCAATGGTTTGGTGTAATGGGGAAAATCCAGCAGGCCGTCTGAAAAAGAATCCTGCTCGGCAGACTGCATATCGCCCAACACACCCGGAACCAATCTTAATACTGCATCCATCAGCATCATGGCAGGCAATTCGCCGCCGGATACGACAAAATCACCGATGCTGATTTCTTCGTCTACGCTGCTTTGCAGCAAACGTTCGTCTATACCTTCATAACGGCCGCACAACAAAATCAAATCATCCAGACGAGCCAGTTCGGATACTTTGCCATGCATTAGCGGGCTACCTTGCGGACTGAGATAAATTACCCTGCCGCGGCCGGATATGGTTTCAGCCTGTGCGGCATCAATCGCTGCCTTTAAGGGCGGCGCCATCATAATCATTCCGGGCCCGCCGCCGAAAGGCCGGTCGTCTATGTAGCCGAGTTTGTTATCTGCAAAACGGCGAGGATTGATGGCGGAAAATTGCCACAACCCCTGCTTGGCCGCCCTGCCGGTTACACCATAACCAGTAATGCTATCGAACATTTCCGGGAACAGGGTAATCGCTTGGATTTTCATCAATAATCCAAGCCCCAATCGGCAATAATCGTTTTACTTTCCCGACTGATATCGTCAATAAACTGCCCGACGAAGGGAATCAGTTTCTGACCGTATTCACCCCGCACCACCAAAATATCGTGGGCACCGGTTTCCATCATATTATCGACAACGCCGAGGACGTTGCCTTCACGGTTGGTTACGGTCATACCGACCAAATCGGCCCAGTAATATTCGTCTTCATCGGCGGGAGCAAAATCTTCCCGGCTGATTTCCACCGTGTAGCCGCGCAACAGATGTGCCGCATTACGATCGTCTATTCCTGAGAATTTGACTTGAAGGCTGTCACTGTTCAGTTTGCCGCTTTCGACGGCAACGGTACGGACATCTTTGTCTTTACGCAAACGCCACTCCGGGTAGTCCAGCAGGCTGTCGCTGTATTCGGTATCTGCGGCTACTTTTACCCAGCCTTTTACGCCGAATGCGCCTTTGATGTAGCCCATGGCTACCCATTGAGTTTCGGGTTTCATAGGGAATTAAGCAGCTGCCTGTTGCTCTTTAACCAGTTTGGCAACGGATTCGCTCAACTGCGCGCCTTGCGCGATCCAGTGGTTCAGACGCTCGGTATCCAAGCGCACGCGTTCCTGTTTTTCGTTTGCAACAGGATTGTAAAAACCTACGCGCTCGATGAAACGGCCGTCGCGGCGGTTGCGGCGGTCAGTTGCCACAATGTTGTAAAAAGGACGTTTTTTTGAGCCGCCACGGGCCAAACGGATAACTACCATGTTCGATTTCCTTGATTAAAATTCGGATATACAGAAAACGGGCGATTTTAGGCCATTTTCCGCTACGGATGCAAGTATTTATTTCGGCAGCCTGCGACGGTTTTCTTTTTGCCATGTCAGCACGGAGGTAAAAAGCTGCTTGTCTTCTGCGGAAGGTTCGGACTGAAAGCCCAATTTGGCCGCCAAACCGAGCATGGCCGTGTTTTCTGCAAGGATTTCGGCACACATTGACCGGTAGCCCTGCTTTTTGGCGCAGGCAATCAATTCTTCCATCAGGTGTACCGCCAAACCCTGCCCTTTCATGCTTTCCGACACGGTAATCGAAAATTCGCACGCATCGGGGAAACGGAGGCAGCCGTATTGCGCCCAGCCGACGATTTCCCCGCTGCCCGAACAGGCGGCCAAAGCGGTTTCCCGCGCGTAATCCGTCCGGCTGAACTGCGCCAATTGGGCGGCGGACAATTCCTTAACCGCATTCATAAACCGGCTTTTCCGATCCGCATCGCTCAGGCTGCGGACAAATTGCTGCAATGCATCGGCATCTTCCGGCAGCAAGTGGCGGATCAGGAGGATTTCGCCGTTACGCGCACTGAAAAAACGGCCGTCTGAAAACGGTGCTTCAGGCAACAGCGGCAGGGGTTGGGCGACACTGCCTTCATCCTCATTCCAAACGAAATCCCTGGTTTGCATTACCGAATTTTCGGAATCGACGCCGATACGCACCACCCGCAAAGGCAGCAATCGATAAGCGGCGTGGTTAAAGGAATACAGCACCTGTTCCAACGCCGCCGCCAATTTGCGCTGCCCGAACAGGCGGCACAAACGGCGTGCGTCGGCAGTATCGAAAGGCGGCAACAGTACCGACTGCCTGCTTCCGCATTCGGCATGCAATACCGCGCCGTAATGCGGTTCGACGGTGTAAGTCAGCAGGCCGTCTGAAAAAAGGTTTTGCCCTTCTTGCGGCGGCAGGTGCAGTACGGCAAGGAAGTCGCGGCCGTTGCCCGCATACTGCCGCGCCTGCGGCAGATTCGGCGGAACAGGCGGAGAATGGGGCGGTTTGGCTGCGGTTTGCTGCCGCCGCCTCAACTGTTGCCAACTGTTTTGCGCCGCAACGGCGGCCAAGGCCTGTTGCGGGTTTTGGAAGCCGAAGAGGCCGTCTGAAAACAGGGAAACCAGATACAGCGGCGTTTCGCTCTGCTGCTGCAACTGCATCAGCTGGGAAACGGTATCGCGCCCGCCATCGGTCTGTACCAACAGGGCGCGGCAATTTTCCTGCTGCAACGCGGCGGCGGCAGTGTCGCGCCACACCAAGGCGTTGGATTGTCGGCCGACGGCGGGAAGGCGGTGCACCTTCAGGCCGCTTTCCTCAGCCGCGTCGCACAGCCAACCTGCCTCGCTGTCCGACAGCACATGCAGACTGCCGGAACGGAGTTTGCGCGGCATTTGCGCCGCCCAAACGGCCGCACGGAGTTCGTCGGGGGTAAATGCAGGCAAGACGCCACTGCGCTCGGCCAAGTGGCGCGCAATCTGTTTCTCGCGTCCGCACATGCTCCGCCCCGTGTACAGAATGACGTTTTTCCGTTGCGCCGCCTGCCGCAAGGTGCTGAAAAAGGCGGCATCGGGTTGGGCCGGGTATTGGACAATCGAAATATGGCTGCCCGCATCTTCGCGAAACCAGTCCAGCCACGGCAACGGCATTGCAAGCTGCCCGGTCAGGTTTACCGTAAAACTGTATCCGGCCGGCGAATCGCGAAGATATTGCATCACATCGCTGCAAAAGCCCGCCGCGAAACCGACAACGGCAATTTTCCCCGCCTCGGGAGCGTGTGAATATGCATTGGCATAAAGATTTTGCGCAGGCAGATTGAAGCCGTCGGCACTGCACAGGGTAATCTGCGTCCTGCCCGAAGCGGCAGCTTTCTGCAGGCGTGCCAGCGATTCCCCGTCGTAACCGCCGTCGTCCGCAATGCACAATAAATGCGGGATACGCAGGCGGATGCAGGCGGCGGCAATACCGGGGTGGGCGGAGGCATGGCAGACCGCAATTGCCGCATCCGGCTTGTCGTCAATCTGGCTGATTTGGGCATAGGCCTGCAAACCGGCCACCGTCGGATGGCGCAAATTCACCGGCGTCAGCCGCCCTTGAAAGGGGTGGTTCAGCATGGAGGCAAACACGCGGCCGCCTAAAGTTTCGGAACGCTGGCTGGCTCCGATAACGGCGATATGCCGTGCGGCAAACAGGGAATGCAGCGGATGCGGGGGCAGCATGACGGACTCCTTGCGTCGGGTTTGAGGTTTTCAGACGGCCTCATCGGGATTCGGGCCGTCTGAAAGCACGGGTTTGGCAAAACTGCAACTGTCAGGAAAAGGACGGATGCCGTTGAAATGTATATTCTGCGAAACAGGCGAAACAATCGCTAATCATGTTTTACCCCGCCGGGCAGCCGCCTGAATTTCCTTGTCGCGCAGCCAGAGGCGGTAAACCGGCGGTATCAGGGTCAGCAGCAGGGCGATCACGGCACAGCTCAATCCGGTAGCCATACGTGCAAAAACCGAATCGGCGGTATAGGCCAAAGGTTTGGGACGGGCATTTTCAAGGCGGTAGCGGCTGATCTGCGTGCCGACAGGGTCCGTACGAACCAATTCGTACTCGTCCGCACCAGCCTTATCCAGACGGCAGGTAACTTTCAATCGCCCGCAATAATCGCTCTTCAAAGTTTCCGTCCACACCCTGTCCCGGCCGGCGTCGAATTCTTCCCACCGTTTGACTGCCCAGCCGCTATCGTTATCGCTGCGGACGATGATGCGGAAGGAAAAGTTTACATTGTCCGCCGCGCCGCCGTACTGCTCCTTCAAAGGCGGCAGCAGGTAAAACGCCGCCAGCCCGACCAGTGCGGACGCGGCCAACCGCCAGACAAGAAACCATATAACCCGCAGTATCAATCGGAATCGATGAGACATTTTACGCCATCCTTTTTTTCAGACGGCCTCATCGCAACTGAGGCCGTCTGAAAAAGTTTATACCGGCAAATAAGGCTGCAATACGCGGCGCAGGATTTCCATATCGCTTATGGCGGTAATATTGGCGCGGCCGAGTTTGTCCAAACCGACAAACCGCATCACACCGTCGCTGACCTTTTTGTCGTGGCGCATATGCTCAATCCAACGTTCAAAAGGAAAGCGCGGCGGTTCGGCAGGCAGACCGGCCTGTTGCAGCAAGGCGGCGATTCGGGCGGTATCGGCCGCTTTCAGACGGCCTTCCTGTTCCGCCAAACGGCAGGCCAGCACCATGCCCGCCGCCACCGCTTCGCCGTGCAACCACACGCCGTAGCCCATTTCCGCTTCGATGGCATGGCCGAACGTATGCCCCAGGTTCAGCCAGGCGCGGATGCCGCGTTCGGTTTCGTCGGCAGCGACGATTTCGGCCTTCATCTTGCAGCAGTGATACACCGCCTGCGCCAGCAAATCGGGCTGTTGCGCCATCAGCCCGACCATATTTCCTTCCAGCCAGTACAAAAATTCGGCATCGCCCAACACGCCGTATTTGACTACTTCGGCCATGCCGGCGGCAAACTCGCGCGGCGGCAGCGTGGACAAAACATCCAAATCGGCAAACACCGCCTGCGGTTGGTAAAACGCGCCGATCATATTCTTACCCAACGGATGATTGACGGCGGTTTTGCCGCCCACAGACGAATCGACCTGGCTCAACAATGTGGTCGGTATCTGGATAAAGGGCGCGCCGCGCTGGTAGGTGGCGGCGGCAAACCCCGCCGTATCGCCGATTACGCCGCCGCCGAGCGCAATCAGCGTCGTGCCGCGTTCGGCCCGGTTTTCCAGCAATTTGTCGTAAATATGATTGAGCGACTGCCAGTTTTTAAATTGTTCGCCGTCGGGCAGGATGACGGCGAAATGTTCCGTCCCCAACTCGTCCAAGGCCGTCTGAACGGCGGCCAGATACAGCGGCGCGACGGTTTCATTGGTAATGACGGCGGCTTTTTTGCCGATATACGGGCGGATGTGCCCCGCCAATCCGGCCAGCAGGTTTTGGCCGATGAAGATGGGGTAGCTGTGCGACGGCGCGGCAACGGTGAGCGTATGCATGATTCAGTCCTGTAGCATGTATAAAATGGCGGCGGCGGTTTTCTGACAATTGCCGCCGCCGGCTTCGACAACCAGATGTGCGGTTTGGCGGTAAAGCGGATCGCGGGCGGCATAGAGTGCTTCCAGTTTCGCCAGCGGATCGGCCACTTGCAGCAGCGGCCGGTTTTTATCGTAGCGCGTGCGCTCCAGCAGCACTTCCGGCTTGGCATGAAGGTAAACCACTGTGCCGCGCCCGCGCAGGCAACGGCGGTTTTCCTCCCGCGTTACCGCGCCGCCGCCGGTAGCCAACACGATGCCCGACAAGGCGGTCATCTCGTCGATAACGGCGGTTTCGCGCAGTCTGAACCCCTCTTCGCCTTCCATTTCGAAAATGGTGGGTATCGATACGCCGGTGCGTTCGCAAATGATTTGATCGCTGTCGTAAAACGGCCGCTCCAGCTGCTTGGCCAACTGCCGTCCCAGGGTGGTTTTGCCCGCCCCCATCAGGCCGACGAAAAAGATATTATGGGTTTTGGTATGCATCGGTTTGCCTTTTCGGTCGAAACCCCGCCCTTCGGGGCGGAGGCATCGTGATTGTTTCGGGAAACGCTGCTTCCCGGCCTGCTGCGGCACGGCAACTCATTTTAACTGAAAAATACAAAAACACGGCATTTCTGCCATACGGACGGCAACTGCATAGGAAAAAAGGTTTTCAGACGGCCGTCTGAAAACCTTTTTATGCCGCTTACCTGCCCGCCGTTTGACAAGGCCGGCGGAATATTTGCCTTGAAGTGCCTTCGGCGCGGTTGGTGTAAACCAGCCGGAAATCGCCGTTGGCCAGAAAACGGCTCTCCTGATAATGGAGCGTGGAAAGCGGCGTGGCGGTACGCATCATGTCTTTCGGCCGGACACTCAGGCGGACGGCGTTTTCAGGGGCGAACAGTTTGGCGAAAGCCAGCCGGCCTTTGTCATCCGTACCCAAATAGCAGCCGTCGGCTTCATTTAAGGCAACCAAATTGGAGGCGGTATAACGGCGGCGGCCGTCGGTAAATTCGTCTATCGAAGAATAGCTGCCGCCCGAAATACGCACCGAGGCGGTATTGCCGTGCCATTTGATTTCAGGCTCGCGGGGCGTGTCCGTCCATTCTTTCAGACGGCCTGCACGGTAGCGCGTATACAGCACATAACTGCCATCGGATTGTTTTTGCAGGATTTCCAAATTACCGTCGGGGGATTGGGCGATTTTGACCGGCTCGGACGCTGCGGCGGCCGTGGCGGCAAACAGAAGGATAAAGAACAGTTTGTGCATCATATTCGGGCTTCCTCTATTGAGTGTTTATATCGCGGATAAACGATGTTCATGGACGGTCGATAAAGCCGCCGAACACCGACCAGTCATAAAATCATAAAAAGCAGCCCGAACACGGAACATTCAGGCTGCTTTTTGTATAAGGTTTTATGCGTACTTACTTTTCCCCGCGCCGCCTGCTGCGGACTTCGGCAATTTTTTGGCGGAAAAAGCGGCTGCGCGTGCGTTTGCGCCACCAGAACCAGCCCAATATCACCGCACCGATGCCGATCAGGGCGAACAGTCCGTGCTGGAGCTGATGCACGGTCTTCATCAGCCATTCGCGGTTGGACGCGCCGTAATCGCCCAGATAAACCCACACTGGCACGGAAATCAGCGCGGCCAGCCCGTCCATTACGATGAAGCGCAAAACCGACACTTTGCGGCTGATGCCGGCGGTCATGAAAATCGGTGTGCGCAAGCCGGGCAGGAAGCGGGCAACAAACAGCACCCAGTTGCCGTATTTTTCGAATTTCTGCTCCACCTGTGTGTAACGTTTCGGCGTCATCACGCGGGCAATCGGGCGGAATTTAAGGATATTGTCGCCCCAGATGCGGCCTGCGGCAAATACCAAACCGTCGCCGGCCAGCACCCCGAGCATGCCGACGACCACCATGATGTGCACGTCGGTATAACCCAAGCCCGAAATGATGCCTCCGGTAACCAAGGTAATGTCTTCGGGAATCGGAACGCCGAAACCGCAGGCAATCAATACCGCGAATACGGCTGCATACCCGTATTGGAGGAAAAAACTTTCTAACAGCGCGGCCATAAGCCCTGCTCTCTTCCGTGGTTTTGGTCAAATAAAAACACGCGGCTTGGATACCGCTCCGTCCAGGCCGTCTGAAAAACATGTTTCAGCCGTCTGAAAGCAGGCAGATTATACCTCATCCCGCCGCCTTTCAGACGGCCTGAGACTATTTCTTAGCCGGATTTTGAATGGCGGCGGCAATCCGTTCCGCCCCTTGGCGCGCCCAATCCAGCTGGCGCGCTTCCACCATCACGCGGACAACGGGTTCGGTGCCCGAAGCACGCAGTACCACGCGTCCCTTGCCTTCCAATTCTTTTTCCACTTCGGCCAACACGGCAGCCGATGCCGCCTGCCAGTCTTGGCCTTTTTGGATACCGACGTTGATCATGGTTTGCGGAAAGGCTTTCCAATCCACCGCCGTTTCCAAATCCTGACCCAGCACTTGCAGCGCGGCAAACACTTGAAGGGCGGAAATGATGCCGTCGCCGGTATTGTGTTTGTCCATGCAGAGGATGTGGCCGGAAGCCTCGCCGCCAATCTGCCAGCCGCGCTCGTTTAATTGCTCCAACACATAGCGGTCGCCGACTTTGGCGCGGGCGAAGGGGATGTTTTTCTCCGCCAAAGCCAGTTCCATCGCCATATTGGTCATCACGGTGCCGACTACGCCGCCGAAGGACTGCCCTTCTTTCGCCCGTGCTTTGGCAATCACGTAAATCAGCTTGTCGCCGTCGTAAACTTTGCCGTTTTTGTCCACCATCATCAGGCGGTCGCCGTCGCCGTCCAGTGCCACGCCGTAATCGGCTTCGCTTTGCAGCACTGCCGCCTGCAAAGTTTTCGGATGGGTTGCACCGCATTTGTCGTTGATGTTGTAGCCGTTGGGCTCGTCGCCGATGCTCACGACTTCCGCCCCCAGCTCGTGAAACACTTTGGGCGCGACGCCGTAGCCTGCGCCGTTGGCGGTATCCACCACCAATTTCAGGCCGCGCAGGTCGAACTGGCCGGGGAAGGTGGATTTGCAAAATTCGATGTAGCGGTCGTCGGCACCGCTGATCCTACGCGCCCGACCCAGTTCGGACGACGGTTTCGTCCGCATTTCTTTTTCCAACTCTGCTTCGATTTCCAATTCTATTTTGTCGCTCAATTTCACGCCGCCGGCGGCGAAGAATTTGATGCCGTTGTCGGCATACGCATTATGCGAGGCTGAAATCATCACGCCCGCAGCCAAACGCAGCGCACGGGTCAGATAGGCCACACCGGGCGTAGGCAGCGGGCCGGTTTGGATGACGTTCACACCCGCCGCGGTAAACCCCGCCACCAGCGCGGCTTCCAGCATATAGCCGGAGATTCGGGTGTCTTTGCCGATAAGCACCGTAGGACGGCCTTTGCCGTCGTGATGCACCAGCACCCGCCCGGCCGCATAGCCCAGTTTCAATACAAATTCGGGCGTAATCGGAAACTGCCCTACTTCTCCGCGCACGCCGTCGGTGCCGAAATATTTTTTTGCCATTATCGTTCTCCAAGCCTTGACGGCTTATTTTCCAATCTTCCGTTTTCAGACGGCCTCTATCGTTTGAGGCCGTCTGAAAACCCAATAATCCGTTTACTCAATCGCTCCGCCCAAAGCCTGCCAGACTTTCAGTGCGTCGGTAGTCGCCTTGACATCATGCACCCGCAGGATTTCCGCACCGCGCGCGGCAGCCGCCAAAGCAGCGGCCACGCTTCCGGCCACCCTTTCAGACGGTCTCTCCACGCCGCTCAATTCCCCTATCATCCATTTGCGCGACACGCCGGCTAGCAGCGGCAGGCCGCACCTGTCTGCCAATCCGCGCAGATGGCGCATCAACAGGGTGTTGTGTTCCAGCGTTTTACCGAAGCCGAAACCCGGATCCAAAACCAAACGCTGCCGCGCAATCCCGGCCGCCATACACACTTCGACGCGGCCGTTCAGATAAGCCGCCACTTCCGCCACCACATCGTGATAACTCGGATTATCCTGCATCGATTGCGGCAAACCCTGCATATGCATCAGACAGATACCAACAGAGGGATGCTGCGCCAGCAATTCGGGTGCGCCTTCGTCTTCCAATGCCTGCACATCGTTGATGATGTCGGCCCAGCCATTTTCCAACAGGCGGCGCATAATGACCGTCCGCCGGGTATCAATGCTGAGCGGGACATTCCAAGCAAGCAATTCGGGCAATACTGCGGCCAAACGCCGCCATTCCTCTTCCGGCGGCACAAAATCCGCCCCCGGGCGCGTGGACTCTCCGCCCAAATCCAAAATATCGGCACCCTGCCGCAACAACGTTTCGGCATGGCGCAGGGCATCCTGCCGGTTCGCGGAATAAGTCCCGCCGTCTGAAAACGAATCCGGCGTCAGATTGACTATGCCCATTATTTTGGGCTGCCGCAAATCCAATGCAAACCGCCCCGCCTGCCATACCGTATTGTCCGTCATTGCACACGCCGTCTGAAAAAACGGACATTATATAGCGAAGGCCGTCTGAAAGCACGAAACAGGCGGGCAGGATGTATTCGGTTTGAACATTCCGTCGCGCGTTATCATTGTTTCGGCAAGGGTTTTGACAAACCTTCCGCTTTCGCAAAACCGCTGAATAAAAAAACAGCCTGCATCGGCAGGCTGTTCGGTAAAGATACGGCTGTTAGGATTTGTTTTCCGACTGATCGGCAGAAGACTCTTATCCTTTACCGCCATTCTCGGAATCGGACGCAACCTCGCCGCTTGAATGATCAGAAGGCTGCTCGGTCCGGCCTTCGGCAGGCTGTTCCGCCTGTTCCTGCTCGACAGGCTCTGCCGCTTCTTCGCCATCTTTGCGGATGTTGTGGCTGTAATCCTTGGGCGGGCTGGGTTGTTTGCCTTCCATAATCTCCAGCACCTGATCGCGTTCTATGGTTTCCCATTCAATCAGGGCGCGGGCCATGGTTTCCATCTTGTCGCGGTTTTCATCCAAGATTTTGTAGGCAATCGCATATTGCTCGTCCAAAATCCGACGGATTTCGGCATCCACATCCTGCTGGGTTTTCTCGGAAATATTTTGCGAACGTGTAACGCTGCGGCCCAAGAACACCTCACCCTCATTTTCGGCATACACCATCACACCCATTTTCTCGCTCATGCCGTAGCGGGTAACCATTTCGCGTGCAAGCTGGGTGGCACGTTCGAAGTCGTTGGACGCGCCGGTGGAAATACGGCCGACAAACAGGTCTTCGGCAATGCGCCCGCCGAACAGAATCGCAATCTGGTTCAGCATTTGGTCTTTATACATGCTGATACGGTCGCGTTCCGGCAACTGCCATGTCAGACCCAAAGCACGACCGCGCGGCATAATGGTTACCTTATGCACCGGATCGGTGCCTTCCAAGCTTTCCGCCACAATCGCATGGCCGGACTCATGGTAGGCAGTGGCGCGTTTTTCGTCCTCGTGCATAACCATGCTGCGCCGTTCGGGACCCATGTAGATTTTGTCTTTGGCATCCTCAAAATCACTCTGATCCACTTTCAGCTTGTTGCGGCGGCCGGCAAACAGGGCGGCTTCATTGACCAAGTTGGCCAAGTCCGCACCAGAAAAACCCGGTGTACCGCGCGCTAACGAAGTCAAATCCACTGATTCGTCCAACGGCACTTTTTTCGCATGCACTTTCAAAATTTGTTCGCGGCCGCGGATATCGGGCAACGGCACCACCACTTGGCGGTCAAAACGGCCCGGGCGCAACAGCGCGGGATCGAGTACGTCCGGGCGGTTGGTCGCGGCAATCACAATTACGGTCTGATTGCTTTCAAAACCGTCCATTTCCACTAAAAGCTGGTTCAAAGTCTGTTCGCGTTCGTCGTTACCGCCGCCCAAACCGGCACCGCGCTGGCGGCCGACGGCATCGATTTCGTCAATAAAGATGATGCACGGCGCATTTTTCTTTGCCTGCTCGAACATATCGCGCACACGGCTGGCACCTACGCCGACGAACATTTCGACGAAATCCGAACCGGAAATGCTGAAAAACGGTACACCGGCTTCACCGGCAATCGCTTTGGCCAAAAGGGTTTTACCCGTACCCGGGCTGCCCGCCAGCAAAATGCCGCGCGGCATCCGCCCGCCCAAACTCTGATAGCGGTTCGGCGCTTTGAGATAGTCGACGATTTCCTGCACTTCTTCTTTGGACTCATCACAACCGGCCACATCGTCAAAGGTTACTTTATTGGAATCGCTTTCCAACAATTTGGCGCGGCTCTTGCCGAACGAGAACGCACCGCCTTTGCCGCCCCCGCCAGTCTGCATCCGCATAAAGTAGAACCATGCGCCAATCAGCAGCAAGACGGGCAGCAGGCTGAAGAACAGGCTGCTCAAAACACCCTGACGTTCTTCCGGCGTTACCTGGACACGGATGTTTTTCGCCAGAAGCCTGTCGGCCAGCTGGTAATCCATGGGCGCATTGGTGGAAAACTTGGTTTTGTCCGTGCGCTCGCCTTTAAGCGTATAGCCCGCCAGTGCGGAACCTTCTATCGTTACACTGGCGATTTCGCCTTTATTGACCTGTTGGACAAATTGGGAATACTCAATCTGCCGCGCCTCTTCCCTTTGCGTCTTAACGGCATTGAAAGCCGCCATCAACCCGACTATCAAGGCCGACCAAATCAACAGGTTTTTTACAATGCTCCTCACAAAAACGGACTCCCAAAAATAAATAAAGAAACAGGGGCGGCATTCTAATTCACCCCCGATAGCTTGTCAGCGTTTATTTCTGCCTAGCAGGTAAATCTCGCTGGACCGGTTGCGCGAAGCACCGGGCTTACGCGTCTGCACCGAAGAAAAGGCGGCACGCATCTCCGCCAAAAATTCCGTGTAACCCGCACCCTGGAAGACTTTCACCAAAAAGTGGCCGTTCGTCTTCAAATGGTTGCGTGCGAAATCCAGTGCCAACTCGCATAAATAAAGGCTTTTGGCCTGATCGGTTACCGCGTGACCGCTCATATTGGGTGCCATATCGCAAATTACAAGGTCCAGCAGCCTGTCGCCGAGCAAGGATTCGAATTGCGCCAAAACTTCATCTTCGCGGAAATCGCCCTGAATAAAGGAAACGCCCGCAATCGGCTCCATAGGCAGGATATCGAGTGCGAACACCGCCCCCTTCTCGCCCGCCAGCTCCGCAGCCACCTGCGACCAGCTTCCCGGCGCGCTGCCCAAATCGGCCAACACCGTCCCCGGCTGAATCAAACGGTCTTTCCCGTTTATCTCTAGGAGCTTGTAAGCGGCACGCGCACGATAGCCGTCTTTCTGCGCCTGATGGACGTAATGGTCGTTGACGTGTTCGTTCAACCATGCTTTAGAAGATTTCGAGCGTGCCGCCATTTCAGGTATCCACCGGTATTTGAATTCGTAAAAGCGGGCTATTCTACACGATTTCAGACGGCCTCCGAATGACGGAACCGATGCTTTCGCGTAGAATGCCGCTTTTTTCCGACAAGCATACCGACATGAGCAACAAACCAGACAGCAAACAGCTACTCGAGCTGAAGGCACGCGCCCATCATCTCAATCCCGTGGTCATGATCGGCCAGCAAGGGCTGACCGAATCCGTTATCAAAGAAACCGATGCCGCCCTGACGGCGCACGAATTGATTAAAGTGCGCGTTTTGGGCGACGACCGCGCCGAGCGCATCGCGATGTGCGAAGCCTTGTGCGCCGCCACAGACGCGCAACTGGTGCAGCATATCGGCAAATTGTTGGTTTTGTGGCGGGAAAATCCGGAAGAAGCCTGAGATTTTATTCCGATTACAGGATAAAGGCCGTCTGAAACTGTTTTCAGACGGCCTTTATCCTTACCCGGCCAATATGGGGAACGCCCCCTTCAAACCGGCCACCAGCATCTGTGTGCCGATGACGGCCAATATCAAGCCCATCATCCGCGTGACCACGTTCATCACGTTTTTCCCCAGCAGGCGCGTGATTTGCGCACCGAAGAGAAACAGCGTGTAAGTGATTAAACACAGCAGGGAAAATGCGCCGACCACAATCACGGTTCCGGTCAGCGAATCGCCGGCAGACAAGTTCATCGCCGTGGCAATCGTACCCGGCCCGGCGAGCAGCGGCGTACCCAACGGCGAAACGGCCACATTCATTTTTTCCTGATACAGCACGTTTCTGTCTTCCTGCGGTTCGGCGGAGGCAGGGGTGCGGTGCATAGGCGAACGGTTGCCCTGCACCATATGAAATCCGATCAGGAATACCAAAATCCCGCCCGCTATCCGCAATGCGGGCAAAGTGATACCGAACATTTCAAAGATAAAGCGGCCGGCGAAGGCGAACACCAGCACGATAATAAAAGCTATGATCAAACCTTTACGCGCCACCGCCCGTGCCATTTTTCTGTCGTCGCCGTCGGTCAGGCTAAGATAGACAGGCAGGCTGGATATTGGGTTCATAATGGCGAAAAAGGCCATGAACGCCAAGCCGAACTGATGCAGGTAAAATTCCAACATTCTTTTCAAACCAAGATAAAAACGGCCGATTATACCTTCTATCGGATTGCCTAATCAAAAAAGGCCGTCTGAAAAACATTTTCAGACGGCC
>NZ_KV790796.1:14844-28874 GCF_001807735.1 Neisseria sp. HMSC31F04
GGCCGTCTGAAAAACATTTTCAGACGGCCTTTCCTAATACAAGACTGTAAAGCCTTATTTCACACGCATATCGCCGGTTTCAACAAACCGCTGATGCCACGACAAAGCCTCGTTCAGCAAATGCGGAGTGTGCAGGCCGCCTGCTTTTTCCGCACGGGCATAGTAGTCGCGCAATTGGTCACGATAGTCGGGATGCGAACAGTTTTCGATAATCAGTTTGGCACGTTCGCGCGGAGATTTGCCGCGCAAGTCGGCCAAGCCCTGCTCGGTTACCAACACCATCACGTCGTGCTCTGTGTGGTCGTGGTGGGAAACCATGGGCACGATACAGGAAATCGCACCGCCTTTGGCCACCGACGGCGAAACGAAGAACGACAGATAGGAGTTGCGCGCGAAATCACCCGAACCGCCGATACCGTTCATCATCTTCGTACCCATGATATGGGTAGAATTTACGTTGCCGTAAATGTCGGCCTCAATCATGGCGTTCATACCGATAATGCCGAGGCGGCGGATCAATTCGGGATTATTGGTGATTTCCTGCGGCCGCAGGATGATTTTGCTGCGTAAAAAATCGATGTTTTCATTGAAACGGTCGAGTGCGTCCGGGCTGAACGACAATGCGGTTGCCGAAGCGGACAACATTTTTCCGCTCAGAATCAAATCCAACATCCCGTCTTGCAACACTTCGGTAAAACCGGTCAGATTGTCGAACGGGCCGTCCTGCAAGCCGGCCAGCACAGCGTTTGCCACATTGCCGACACCGGACTGCAAAGGCAGCAGGTTTTTCGGCAGCCTGCCCATTTTGACTTCGTGCGAAAAGAAATCGATGATTTGTGCGGCAATGCTTTTCGACATCTCGTCCGGCTCGGCAAACTTGCTGTTGCGGTCGGACGCATCCGTCAGAACGATACCGGCGATTTTTTCCAAATCGCAGTGCATATAAGGCGTGGCGATACGGCCGCCCGCTTCGGTCAGCGGGATAGGTTTGCGGAACGGAGCCAAGCCGACGCTGTCGTAAATATCGGCCATCCCCTCCAATTTTTCATTTTGGCGGGCATTCACTTCCAAAATAACTTTTTTCGCTTTCTGCAGCCAAGTTACATTGGTTCCGACACCGAGGGAGGGAATCAGCTTGCCGTCTTCGGTAATGCCGGCCACTTCAATAACGGCCACGTCCATTTCACCGAAAAAGCCCGCGCGAACCTGTTGTTCGATATGCGACAGATGGACATCCATATAGGCGGCGTCGCCCGCATTGATTTGATTACGCAAAGTGGGGTCGGATTGGAACGGGCTGCGGAATTCGATGGCGTTTGCACGCGCCAGCACACCGTCGCACTCGTCCGCGGTAGACGCACCGGTAATCATACGGATTTTGAAAGCCTCTCCTTTGGCATGCACGGCTTCCGCTTTAGCCGCTACCGCACCCGGCACGGCTTTGGGATAACCCGCCCCGGTAAAACCGCTGATGCCGACGGTCATACCGTTTTGAATAAATTCGGCCGCCTGCTCGGCGGAAATGATTTTTTGGCGCAAACCCTCGTGGCGCACGCGTCCTGCCGCATCGCTCATATGATTCTCCTTCGAATAAAACACCTTACAACAAGGCTGCAATTGAACAGTCCGGCCGAAACCCAAGCCGGTCGGACGGAATATATAGTAAAGGCCGTATAGTGTAAAGTTTCCTTCCCGCCTTGCGAAATTCCGCATCCTCGCATTAAAAAACGCAAAAATATGCCGAACGGCGAAACAACATTTTCAGACGGCCTTCCCTTTGCCTCCCAAGCTTGTATAATCCGCTCCTTGTTTTACCGTTCCTTACAGAGAGCCATTATGAAACAAACTTTGAAACTCAGCCTGACCGCACTGGCCGCCGCATGCGCGCTGGCCGCCTGCAAACAGGAAACCTCCACTCCGGCGACATCCGCCGCTTCGGGCTCGGCCGCCAACACCGCCGCTTCTGCCGCCGCCAAAGACGCTTCGGCATTGGGCACGCCCGAACAGCAGGCCAGCTACGCGATGGGCATCGACATCGGCCGCAGCTTCAAGAAAATGAAAGAGCAAGGTACGGCCATCGACGTCAAACTCTTCACGCAAGCCATCGAAGACGTTGTGTCCGGCAAAGAAACCCGCATCAGCGAGCAGCAGGCCAACGAAATCATGATGGCCTTCCTGCAGAAAGAACAAGCCAAGGCACAGGCTGCCGCCGATAAAGATTCGCAAGCCGAATTGGCCAAAGCGCAAGCCTTCCTGAAAGAAAACGCCACCAAAGAAGGCGTGAAAACCACCGCCTCCGGCCTGCAATACAAAGTCATCAAAGAAGGTACCGGCAAAAATCCGAAACCCGACTGGATGGTGAGCGTAATTTATACCGGCAAACTGACCGACGGCACTGTGTTCGACAGCAATGCCGAAGCCAAAGAACCGATGGCCTTCCCGCTGCCCGTCATGATCAAAGGCTGGCAGGAAGCCCTGCCGATGATGAAGGAAGGTGCGGAATACACTCTCTACATCCCGCCCGAACTGGGTTATGGCAACGCACCTCCGCCCAACTCAAAAATCCCGAAAAACGCCGTGCTGATTTTCGACGTCAAACTGGCCGCCACAGGCGAAATGCCGAAAGACGCCATGGTCGGTCTGCCGCAAGGTCAATAATCAGGCCGTCTGAAACGGTGCAGGCAATCACAGGCAATCAACGATACCGTGCCGCCTTTCCGTTTCAAATATTTACGGCATTGATAAGGCCGTCTGAAAACCACCGCTTCCCTGAAGCGAAACTTTTCAGACGGCCTCAACACACCTAAAACCATAACATGAAACACACAATTACCCTATCACCCGACAACGAAACCTTTGAAGCCGACGACGGCGAAAGCATCTTGGCTGCCGCGCGCCGCCAAGGATTCAACCTACCCCACTCCTGCCAAAACGGTATCTGCGGCCAGTGCAAAGCCGAAATCGCCGCCGGAGAATTCGAACAGGGCGAACACGCGGAACAAGCCCTTCCCGCCGAAGAACTGGCCCAAAACAAAATCCTAATGTGCTGCTGCTATCCGCGCGGCGACATCCGACTCAACGTTCCCGGCTACAACAGCAGCAAAATGCCGCCCGTCAAAACCCTGCCCGCACGCGTCGCTTCAGTGGAATACCTGCACGACACCGCCATCCTCAAACTCGACATGCCGAAAAAACCGCCGTTCGTCTTCCTCGCCGGCCAATACATAGACATCCTGTTGAAAGACGGACACACCCGTAGCTACTCCCTCGCCGGCAGCCCCTCGCAGGCAGAGCAGCTCGAACTGCACATCCGCAAACGCGAAGGCGGCATGTTCAGCGGCATGTTGTTCGGCAACGACCCGCTGATTAAAGAGAAAACCATCATGCGCGTACGCGGCCCGATGGGGACGTTTACCCTGAACGAAGAAGAGACGCAGCCGATTATCCTATTGGCCACCGGCACCGGTTTCGCCCCGATCCAAAGCATCCTGCTCCGCTTAATCGAACAACAATCGCAGCGGCAGATTCACCTTTATTGGGGCGGCCGCAACGAAGCCGAACTGTATTACGCCGAACAAGCCGCCGAACTGACAGGCCGTCTGAAAAACGGCTCCTTCACGCCCGTACTCTCGCGTGCGGACGAAAACTGGAACGGCGCGCGGGGGTATGTCCAACAACAGGTGTTGCGCGACCATCCCGACCTGTCCGCCCATCAGGTATACGCCTGCGGCTCGCCGGCCATGATTACCGATGCGCAGGAAATACTGACGGGGCAAGGCCGTCTGAAAAACGACGCCTTCTTCTCCGACGCTTTTTCCCCCGCCCAATAGGTACGAACGGAAAATAAAAAATCGGCACCGCCGTGCCGAAAAAACCGCGCTGTTTGCGGAAGCAGACCTTACGTCGCCGACGATGCAGCTGAAACGCCAGTTATGGACTGCAGGGCGGGTAAAATCCGCTTCTGCAAACAGCGCGGAATGAAAATTGTATAAACCTAATCACAGGCCGTCTGAAAAGACGGTTTGTTTTTTTCAGACGGCCTGACGGTTCGGATTAAAACTGCATCTGCAAACGCAACCAAGCCGTGCGGCCGGGCTCGTTTACGCGAGTGGTCTGCGTTCCGGCAGAAGGATCGCCGCCTTTGCTGACAAATTCGGCATAGGTTTTGTTGAACACGTTGTCCACGCCGCCTTGCAGGGTGGCGAATTTGGCGATGCGCCAGCCGGCATTGAGCGACAGTATGCCGAATCCGGCGGATGCGCCGACGTCTTGGCCGACAATATTACCTTGGCCGACGGCATAGCGTTTTTGCGCTGCCGCCACGCGCCAGAGCGCGCCCGCGCTGAATTTGCCGTTATCCCACGCCAGAGAGTTGTTCCACTCCAGAGGCGGGGTTTGCGCCAACGGACGGCTGTCGGTGCGGTTTTTGCCGCGCGTGTAGGCCAGGTTGCTGCCGATTTCCCAGTTGGGGGCGAATTTCCATTTGATTTCGGCTTCGCCGCCGACGCGGTTGGCATCGATATTGCGGACGCTGGCCATCATGCCGCGTCTTTCGAGCAGGATGAAGTCGTTGATGCGACTGCCGAATACGGATACGGAAGCCTGTACGTTTTCGTTTTTCCAAATGATGCCCGCATCAAGCTGGCGGTTTTGCTCGGGACGAACGATTTTGTTTTCGGAATGCAGGCGTTCCCAGTAGTCCGGCCCACGCTCTGCAATGCCGAAACCGGCGTAATATTTCAGGTTGCCGGCGGTTTGTTCCCAACGCAGGAAGCCGGAATTCAGATTGTATTTCTGATGTTTCAATACGGGGTCGGTAACGCGGTTGGTGTCGTAATGCGCTTTGACCTGGTCGTGGCGCAGGCCGGCTACCCATTTTTGGTTTTCGTTACGCTGCCATGCGGCTTCGGCAAACATACCCCATTGCTTGAAGCTCTGGTTTGGCATGAACGGTTTGTGGCGGTAACCGTCGCCGCCGCGTTCCATACGCGCAACGTGCACGTCATCCAAATAATCTATGCCTGTTTGCAGATTAACCGTATCCCAGTCAAAGGTGGCTTTCAGATGGCCTGTATCGGTGTTGCGTTTGGGGTTGTTGGCGTTTTTAATCTGCATGCCGTGCGGATTGCGGATGGTGCGCAGGCTGTAGGTGTCCATAACGTGGTCGATTTCGCTTTGACCGTAGCGCAGTTCGAGTTCGCTGAACCAAGGCGTGATGCTGCGTTGGCTGAAGCGGATGTTCCAAGCGTCGCGGTCGAATTTGCTGCCGTCCATCATACGGTCGGCGTAGGCGACTTTCGCGCGGCTGCGTTCGTATGTGCCGGCGATGGTGGTGTTTTCGGTCGGCGTGATGCCGACTTGCAGCATTTGGCTGTCGCGCTTGAAGTTGGAATGAACGTGGTGGCCGGCACCGTCTTTATAGTCGTCCGCTTCGTTGTGCGAAATATTGGTGCGGACGTAAGCGTATTTGCCGCCGAATTCCGCTTCGAGCGAACCGTCGCGGCGGCCGTGGCTGCCGACTGTGGCGGACGTGTTTATATTGTAGGGTTTTTCAGTAAAATCAGGATTTTTGCGGACAAATTGAACGGAACCGCTCACCAAGCCCATGCCCTGCGTAACGGTTTGCGGGCCTTTGGTTACAATCACTTCGTCAAAACTGTTGGGATGGATGTACGCGGTCGGCGGGTCCATACGCATACCGCAGCCGCCGTAAATAAACTGATCGTCCGCATTGACGGACAGGCGCGAACCGCCCAAGCCGCGGAACAGCGGGTCGCCCGAGCTGCCGCCTTTGCGGATGATGCTCATATTGGGCACGGACTGGAGCAAGTCCGCACCGTCGCCGGCCGGCATGGGCTGGATGGTGGCTTTCGGGTTGAATTTGACCGTATTGGCCTTTTGCTGCTGCGTGCCGGTAACGACCACGGGCGCAAGTGCGGAATTTTGTTCGACAGGTTCATCGGCTGCCCAAACTTGGGTTAGGGCCAGCGTCAATGGCAGGAGTAAGAAGTGTTGGCGTTTCATAAGGAAATTAACTCCATTGTGATTTGTTATATTGAAATATTTCGGGTCTAAATCGCAAATTAAGTTTTTGCAATCAGTATGATTGCATCAATCAGTGATACGGAATAACATACGGGAATTTCCTGTTTTTTAAATTCTTTTGCCTATTTTTGATTTAACTCAATATTTCTTAACTTGCCCAAATCCGTCATCAGGCCGTCTTAAAACACATCGAAATATTTTCAGACGGCCTGATGAAAAATCTAAAAAACGTTTCCTTCCCCGAATACCGCAGGCAAATCCCATGTCCGGCCCGATATGCCGTTTGACAAACTATGGCCTGAAATTGAAGGCCGTCTGAAAAAGCAGCATGACTCCCGGCTTCCTTTTCAGACGGCCGATTGTGTTATTTGAAGATGCCAAAAAGCAGGTATACCGTTAAAATGCCGCCTGTCTTTATCCGCTACGGAAGTTTGATTTTATGACTACTCTCACCATCGCCTTGAGCGGCGGCGACCGCCAACCTTTGGAACTTATCGGCAAAATGGCCAACCGGCACGGCTTGATTGCCGGCGCGACCGGTACGGGCAAAACGGTTACGCTGCGCAAAATGGCGGAAAGTTTCAGCAATATCGGCGTGCCTGTGTTTCTGGTTGACGTAAAAGGCGATTTGTCCGGCATATGCCGTGCCGGGGACGGTGCGGGCAAGGTCGGCGAACGGATGGCGGAATTCGGTTTGGACGGCGCAGACTATCTGCAAGGCTTTCCCGTGCGCTTTTGGGACGTATTCGGCGAAACGGGCATCCCCGTGCGCGTTACCGTATCCGAAATGGGGCCGATGCTGCTCTCGCGCCTGATGAATTTGAACGACACCCAGGAAGGCCTGCTCAACCTGGTATTCAAGGTTGCCGACGATAAAGGCTGGCATCTGATTGATTTGAAAGACCTGCGCGGAATGCTGCAATATGTGGCCGACCACGCCAAAGAATACCGCACCCAATACGGCAACGTTTCCGCCGCCAGCGTCGGCGCGATTCAGCGGCAGTTGCTGGTATTGGAGAAAGAAGGCGCGGAACAGTTTTTCGGCGAACCCGAACTGAACCTGCAGGACTGGCTGCAAAGCGAGGGCGGAAAAGGCGTCATCAACATCCTGAATTCGGAAAAACTGATGCGCTCCCCGCGCATGTACAGCGCGTTTTTGCTGTGGTTTCTGGCCGAACTGTTTGAAACCCTGCCCGAAGTCGGCGATGCCGACAAACCCAAATTCGTCATGTTCTTCGACGAAGCGCATTTAATGTTCGACAACGCCGCACCGGCCTTGGTAGAACAAGTCGAACAAGTGGTACGCCTCATCCGCTCCAAAGGCGTGGGCGTATATTTCGTTACCCAAAACCCGCTTGACCTGCCCGACAGCATCCTCGGCCAGCTCGGCAACCGCGTGCAGCACGCCCTGCGCGCATTCACCCCGCGTGACCAAAAAGCGGTAAAGGCCGCCGCCGAAACCTTCCGCAGCAATCCGAAGCTGAACGTGGCCGAAGCCATTATCGAACTGGGCGTGGGCGAGGCTTTGGTATCCTTCCTCGATGAAAAAGGCATGCCCGGCATCGTGGAACGCGCCTTCGTCCTGCCGCCGCAATCGCAGCTTGCCCCGCTGGCTGCCGAAGAGCGCGGCAGCCTGTTCCAAAACGACATCCTCTACCGCCACTATAAAGACGCGGTGGACAATTTCTCCGCCTACGAAGCCCTGCAGCAGCTTGTGGCGGAACAAACGCAGGCTGAGCAGGCCGCCGGCACGGAAAAAACCGCACAACAGGCGCAAGCACAGGCCGAAGCGGCGCAACCGGCCAAACCCGGACTGGCAGAAGGCTTCCTCGGCGGACTGTTCGGCGGGCGGAAAAAGGCCAACCAAGGGCTGGGCTACAACGTTGCCGACAGCATCGGCAGCCAAATCAACCGCCAAGTCACCAACGCCATTTCGCGCAGTGTGATGGGCGTAATCAAAAACATGTTGAAATAAACGGCAGGCCGTCTGAAAACCCGTTACCCGGTTTTCAGACGGCCTCAAATGGAAAAAAATATGAGAAACGACGACTTCAACACCCTCTTCGAAGGCGAAGACTTCCAAAAAATGCTGGCAATGATGAGCGAGGAAGAACGTGCCGAATTCAAACGAGAATCGCAGCAACTGTTTGCCGAAGTATCCGAAATATTTGCCGCCTTCGACAACCGCACCATCCATGAAAAACTGACCCCCGACATCTTGGCGCAAACGCCCGACGAAGAGCTGGTACTGACCGTATTCGACACCCTGGCCGTGCAGGCACCCGAAGGCATGGGCGAAGAAGCATACCTGCAAACGCTCTCCCCCGCCCGCCGCGCCGTTTACGCGCTGTACATTCTGGCCGGAGAAGTGGACAACGGCGGTTTCAACCAATATTACTACAACACCGGCGCCGAAGCCGCCGCCTACCTGCCCGAAGCCTGCGAACTCGTCGGCGCGCCCAAATATGCCGACCTCGTACGCCGCGCCAACGCCTGTTACGAACACGAAAAACTGGCCGACCGCCAAGACGGTTCGCTGGAAGGTTTCTGCGCCTCGTATGAAAACAACCCGCTCGAAGCCTACGACGACGAATTCTACCTGCTGGAAAACTGCCAACCTCTGGACGGCCTGCTGGTACGTTTCATCCGCGAAAATCCCGAAGCGTTTACTGACTGACGAAAACGCCGCCCAAGGCTGGGTTTACATGAACGTACAACCCCGCCTCATTTTTCAGACGGCCTTTTGCAGCAAGAGGCCGTCTGAAAACACAACCGCCCAACCCAACCGAGGAAAAAATCCCCATGCCGCACCATTTGGTTTTACAGCGTCCCGACATCGGGCGTTGCGACCTGTCCTTTCTCCCCTCTTTGCCGACAAGGCCGTCTGAAAACGAAAACGGCAGCATCCTGCGCTTTGAAGTGCCGGAAAACTTTGCCCTGCCGCCCGAAGCCGCCGCCGAACTGGACAAGCTGAAAATCGACCACGCCGTATTGCCCGCCATCCCGTTCTCCGACCTCGGACTGATTGTCAGCGACATGGACTCGACACTGATTACCATAGAATGCGTGGACGAAATTGCCGC
The DNA here is from genome assembly GCF_001807735.1 of Neisseria sp. HMSC31F04. Classification (NCBI taxonomy): domain Bacteria; kingdom Pseudomonadati; phylum Pseudomonadota; class Betaproteobacteria; order Neisseriales; family Neisseriaceae; genus Neisseria; species Neisseria sp. HMSC31F04. The sequence continues at coordinate 23,973 of NZ_KV790796.1, forward strand.
CGGAGTCGGACTGAAAGAACAAGTGGCTGCGATTACCGAACAATCCATGCGCGGCGAATTGGACTTCGAACAATCACTGCGCAAACGCGTCGGCCTGTTGGCCGGATTGCCGGAAAGCGTGCTGCAAGAAGTGTACGACCAAGTGTTGAAACTGTCGCCCGGCGCGGAACACCTCTTGAGCGAATGCAAAAAATACGGCGTGAAATTCATGCTGGTATCGGGCGGCTTCACCTTTTTCACCGACCGCCTGCAAACCCGCCTCTGCCTCGACTACACCCATGCCAACCTGCTCGACACCGACAACGGCCGCCTGACAGGCCGTCTGAACGGCCGCATCATCGACGCACAAGCCAAAGCCAACCTGCTGCGCGAATACCGTACCAAACTCGGTTTGCGCCACGGGCAGGTTCTGGCCGTGGGCGACGGAGCCAACGACATCCCCATGCTGACAGAAGCCGGGTTCGGCATCGCCTACCATGCCAAGCCCAAAGCCCGTCAGGCTGCCGACATATGCATCAACCACAACGGCCTGGAAGCCATACGCGGCTGTTTTTTATAGAGGATTCCGTTCAAACCGAAGCGGGGAACACACCTTGCCCGCCGGAACGGAAACCGGCATATCGGGCCGCCCCCAAACCCTTCCCTGCCGCCTTTCGGCAGGCGGGAGATTTCAGTATAATCCCCGCTTTTTGCCGACGGGGGCTTGTTTTCCCCCTTAAGCGGCACTATTTAGCGAAAATCCGATTTCGAGCCTGAAAGCCAAAGTGCTATTGCAGGCTGTTTCCAAACGGCGGGGCGCACCACACGCTGCAAGACAGGCAGAATTCCGAATATCCGCCCGCCCGCCGCATTATCCGAAAATACCGAGACCACAATGAGTAATCCGCAAGACTACGAAGAACAAGAAGACGACAACCGCCCGCTGACCGCAGAGGAACAGCGCGCCCGCCTGCGCCAGCTGATTCTGCAGGGCAAAGACCGCGGCTACATCACTTACGCCGAAATCAACGATGCCCTGCCGGACGACATGTCCGACGCTGAACAGATTGACAACATCGTCAACATGATTCAGGGTTTGGGTATTCAAGTAACCGAAGAAGCCCCCGATGCCGACAGCCTGCTGATGAACGACAGCGGCACCGGCATGACCGACGACGACGCGGTAGAAGAAGCGGAGGCCGCCCTTTCCAACGCCGATTCCGAATTCGGCCGCACCACCGACCCCGTGCGCATGTATATGCGCGAAATGGGGCAGGTGGAACTCCTGACGCGCGAAGACGAAATCATCATCGCCAAAAAAATCGAAAACGCCCTGAAAAACATGATTCAGGCCATTTCGGCCTGTCCGGGTTCGATTGCGGAAATCCTCGAATTGATTGAAAAAATCCGCAACGACGAAATCAAAGTAGACGAAGTGGTCGAAGCGATTATCGACCCGAACGAAGTGCTGCTTAACGAACTGGGCCTGGGTCATTTGGAAACCGTACCGCCCGGCGCACGTCCCGGCGACAACGCCGAAGAAGAGTCTGAAAACGACGAAGATGAAGACGGCGAAGGCGATGCCGCCGATATGGGAGGCGTCAATCTGGAAGAATTGAAACGCGAAGTGCTGGAGCATTTTGCCGTTATCAAAGACAGTTACGGCCTGATGGTCGAGGCTTTGAATGCCAACGACAGCAACCATCCCGAATACCTGAAACACCGCGATGCGATTGCCCACAAACTGCTGGAAGTCCGCTTTGCCACCCGTCAGATTGAAAGTCTGAGCAACAGCCTGCGGCAGAAAGTGGACAACATCCGCAAACTGGAGCGCGAAATCCGCGACATCTGCCTCGACCGCGTCCAAATGGACCGCGACTACTTCATCAGCCAATTCCTGCCGAACATCACCGATTTGACTTGGCTGGAAAACGAAATTGCCAAACGCCGCGTATGGGCGAACGCCTTAGAGCGTTTCCAACACGCCATCCTGGAAAAACAGTCCGAAGTGGCGGAAATGGAAAAAACGGCGCAGATTTCTATCGAAGAACTGAAGGAAATCAATAAAAACATGCAAAGCAGCGAACGGGAAACCGCGCGTGCGAAAGAGGAAATGATACAGGCAAACCTGCGCCTGGTGATTTCCATCGCCAAAAAATACACCAACCGCGGCTTGCAGTTCCTTGATTTGATTCAGGAAGGCAACATCGGCCTGATGAAGGCGGTCGATAAATTCGAATACCGCCGCGGCTACAAATTCTCCACCTACGCGACATGGTGGATCCGTCAGGCAATCACCCGCTCGATTGCCGACCAGGCGCGCACCATCCGCATCCCGGTTCACATGATTGAAACCATCAACAAAATGAACCGCATATCCCGCCAATACCTGCAGGAAACCGGAGAAGACCCCGATTCCGCCAAACTGGCCGAGCTGATGGAAATGCCGGAAGACAAAATCCGCAAAATCATGAAAATCGCCAAAGAGCCGATTTCGATGGAAACCCCGATCGGCGACGACGACGATTCGCACTTGGGCGACTTCATCGAAGACGTGAACAACGTCGCACCGGCGGATGCGGCCATGTATTCCAGCCTGCGCGAAGTTACCGCCGACGTACTGGAAAGCCTGACCCCGCGCGAAGCCAAGGTACTGCGTATGCGTTTCGGCATCGACATGAACACCGACCACACGCTGGAAGAAGTCGGCAAGCAGTTTGACGTAACCCGCGAACGTATCCGCCAAATCGAAGCCAAAGCCCTGCGCAAACTGCGTCATCCGACCCGTAGCGACAGATTGAAAAGCTTCCTGGACAGCGAAGACAACAAATAGCCGTTTCACAGCAAGAGGCCGTCTGAAAAACCGTTTTCAGACGGCCTCTTTATCATCGGAACATCAAACACCATCCAAACCCAAACACACAGCCGCAGTTTGTATGGCCAGCCATGGCATTGCCGTTCGGTTTACCCATCCATCGCAAAACTGCAACCAATCATCCCAACTCAGAAACACTTTTCAGACGGCCTCCCCGAGAGGCTGCCTACGTTTAATTTTCGGGGCTGTCCTAGATAACAAGGGAAATTCAATTCAAGTTAGAATTATCTCCATGAGAAGAAGTCGCCTAAGCCAGTATAAACAAAATAAGCTCATCGAATTATTCGTTGCAGGCGTTACCACCAGAACGGCAGCCCAATTGGTCGGCTTCAACAAAAATACCGCAGCTTATTATTTCCACCGGCTGCGTCTGCTTATATTTCACAGCAGCCCGCATTTGGAAATGTTTGACGGTGAAGTAGAAGCAGATGAAAGCTACTTTGGCGGGGGCATCGAAAAGGCAGACGGGGGCGCGGTGCAGCAGGGAAGGTCGCCGTATTCGGGCTTTTAAAGCGCAACGGCAAGGTTTATACCGTTGCCGTACCCAATACGCAAACGGCCGCCTTGCTGCCTATTATCCGTGAGCAGGTAAAGCCTGACAGCATCGTTTATACAGATTGTCATAAGAGCTATGATGTGCCGGATGTCAGTGAGTTTAGCCACTTGCGCATCAACCACAGCACACACTTTGCCGAAAGGCAAAACCACATCAATGGGATAGAGAACTTTTGGAATCAGGCAAAACGTCATTTGCGCAAGTTTAACGGCATTCCCAAAGAGCATTTTGAGCTGTATCTGAAGGAGTGCGAATGGCGTTTTAACAACAGTGAAATAAAAGTTCAAGTCTCTATTTTAAAACAACTAGGTAAAGCACGATTTGTCCTAGTTATCTAGGACAGCCCCAAGATTTTTTCATTTTATATTCCTGTGTTTGAATAGAAGATGTATTGAAAAATGTAAAGCTAGTTATTGCCAACATTTTGCTTTACTAATTAATGTATAAATTTGCAAAGATATACCATTCGAGATAATATATTTATTAACGCACATCCCTTATCAATACCAATTCTTATGATTTAAGACCGTTTATCGGAATAAATTCCCAATTTTAATTACATTTGACTATAAGGAGGCTGTGAATGTCTGTCAATGACAAAATCCGTGCTTTGCGTGAGTTGAACATATGAATTTATATGGAAAAACAGCTGTAAAAGCCGTAGAGCTATTCGCTTATACACACGATATTAAAAAAGCATGGACGGAAGGAGTTCAAGAGTTTACTAACAGTCATTCAGCTAGAGTGAAAGGATGTCCTAAAAATACCTTTTTTGGGCTGTGCTACGCGGGACAAATAAAAGGAATTTCTATTCAACCACCACAAGGGAGAAAATCTAAAAATGCAGAATATGCAATTCTTGCCATTCATTTATTAAAAAAAGATATGTCTTGGGCAAATAAAAAAGCTGAACTTTGGGCAGAAATTCAAAAAATCATTGGAGAAGAAAAGAAACATAATAGCCAACTTGATGTGGTTATCGCATTATGGAATGAAGGACTCATCCAATAACGGGGTTTGAAACCACACTATCAAAACATTACAAAAAAAGACCGCACTTTTTGTAAGGGGCTGTACTAGATTAGCCCTAAATTCCACACCACTCCCGCAGGATTTTTAGCTGCGGGACGGTGTGCCGAAGTTAAACCGAAATTCGCATTCTTTCAAGAACAGCGGGAAAGATTTGCGATCGATTCCGTTGTATTTTAGCAAGACGCGTTTTGCCTGATTCCAAAAATTCTCAATGCCGTTAATGTGGTTCTGGCGGTCTGCAAATTCCTTGGAATGGTTGATGCGGTGATGGGTAAAACCGCTTACGCCCACCTTATCATAGCTGCTCAGGCTATCCGTGTAAACAATACTGTCCGGCATGATTTTCTTCTTGATGACAGGGAGTAACGTTTCAGACTTGGCATTATCCACCACAACGGTATAGACCCGTCCGTTGCATTTCAGGATGTCAAAGACAACCACTTTTCCTGCCGCACCGCGA
>NZ_KV790796.1:28894-74142 GCF_001807735.1 Neisseria sp. HMSC31F04
GCGGTAGAACAGGACTGCCGAATTGGGATGGATACCCAAAATATCGGCAGCAGAACGGGCGGTAACTTCGAGTACAAAAAAACGGAGCAGTTCTTTCTGTACTTTTTTCTTTAATTTGCAGTGCGTTATCTTCATATTTAGAGGGTAACATATCTGCTAATCTAGTACAGCCCCTTTTTTTTAATGGGGCGGTTCCGGTTATCCGCACAGTCCTAAAACTAATCCGCCCGACGGGAAGGAGTGCCGGCTTTATCCCAAAGACGGCATATCGGTACTGTCTTGCAGATTGGTTTTTGAATCACCACCCTCACTGGCCGCGCAAAAACAGCGCGTCCAATTCTTTCAGTGTGAGTTTGACCCATGTGGGACGGCCGTGGTTGCACTGATTGCTGCGCGGGGTTTGTTCCATATCGCGCAGGAGAGCGTTCATTTCCGGCAGGGTGAGTTTCCGTCCGGCGCGTATCGAACCGTGGCAGGACATGGTGGCGAGGATGCGGTTTTCCCGCGCTTCCACCGCCTGCGACGCGCCGACTTCGGCAAATTCGCGCAACATATCCCGCGCCAGTTGTTCCACGTCGGACTTGCCCAGCATTTGCGGTACGGCGCGCACGGCGATGCGGTTTTCACCGATGGGCGAGAGGTCCAGGCCGAAACGGCGCAGTTCGTCGCTGAAATCGGCCAGGGCGGCCATTTCACCGTGCCCTGCGGCAAAGGTAACGGGGATGAGCAGCGACTGGCTGTTCAGACGGCCTTGTTCGCCGCGCTGGCGTTTCATTTTTTCGTAGTTCACGCGTTCGGCGGCGGCGTGCATGTCCACCAAAAGCAGGCTGTCTTCCGCTTGGGCAAGGATGTAGATGCCGAGCAGTTGGGCGATGGCGAAGCCCAGCGGGTAGGCGTTTCCACCGCCTTCGCCGTGTACTTCGTCCCGGCCGTCTGAAACGGCGGTTTGCGCTATTGCGCCGCCCAAGCGTTCGTGTTCGAGCTGTGCCAGTTCGTCATCGCGCCGGTAGAGTTCGGCATAGGTGTCGACGGCGCGGCGGCTTTCGTTCAGGCTTAAGCTGCGCTGTTGCGGCACCCGGGCGGCAGAATAGGAAACGGGGGCGGTTTTGCCTACTTGGAGGCTGTCTGAAAACGGTGCATGGCTGCCGCCGTGGTTTTCAGACGGCCTTTCTTTGGCTAAGCCCATCATTTTGTGCAGCACTTCGCCCGCATTGCCGACGCTCTCCGTCCGGTCGGCACGCGTGCCGGCCAGTGCTTTGTCGAGGGTGTGGAAAACGAGTTGGTGTACGGCCTGGCTGTCGCGGAAGCGGATTTCGGTTTTGGTGGGATGGACGTTCACGTCCACGGCTTCGGGCGGCAGTTCGAGAAAGAGGACGAAGGCGGGTGCGAGGGCTTGGTGGAGCACGTCGCGGTAGGCCTGCTTGACGGCGTGCAGCATGACTTTGTCGCGCACGAAGCGGCGGTTGACGAAGCAATATTGTTGGCCGGTTTTGCCTTTGGCGAAGGTGGGTTTGGCAATCAGGCCGTAGAGCCGCATACCGCCGCCTCCGCCTTCCACGGGCAATGAGGCCGTCTGAAAATCGCTGCCGAGTATGGCGGCCGCGCGTTCTTCGAGGCTTTGCGGCGGGTATTTGAAAACGAGTTTGCCGTCGCGTTTGAGGCTGAAGGCGGTTTCGGGATGGGCAAGTGCGAGGCGTTCGAACATGGTGGCGCAGTGGGCGTATTCGGTGTTTTCGGATTTGAGGAATTTGCGCCGTGCGGGGGTATTGAAAAACAGGTCGGCCACTTCCACGGTGGTGCCTTCGGGATGGGCGGCGGCGGCAACGGGCGACAGGATGCCGTCTTCGGCGCGGATTTCGTGGCCGTGCGCGCTGCCGGGAGTGCGGCTGGTGAGGGTAAGCCGGCTGACGGAGGCGATGCTGGCCAGCCCTTCGCCGCGAAAACCCATGCTGGAAACGTGTTCCAAATCGGTAAGGCTGGCGATTTTGCTGGTGGCATGCCGGGAAAGCGCGAGCGGCAGGTCGTCTGCATGGATGCCGCCGCCGTTGTCGCGCACGAGCAGGCGTTTGATACCGCCGCCGTCCAGTTCCATCTCGATTTCGGCAGCCCCCGCGTCTATGCTGTTTTCGACGATTTCCTTCAGGGCATTGGCGGGGCGTTCCACCACCTCTCCGGCGGCGATTTGGTTGACTAAATGATCGGGCAGTGCGGCGATACGGGGCATGGCTTCGGACTCGTTTGAGGCTGTCTGTAAATGAGGCGGGCATTATAACAGGCCGTCTGAAATTTGTTTTTCAGACGGCCTACGCTTGTTTGGGTTTGATTATTTGGTGCCGAAGATTTTATCGCCCGCGTCGCCCAAACCCGGGATGATGTAGCCGTTTTCATTCAGATGGCTGTCGAGTGCGGCGGTGTAAATCTTCACGTCGGGATGTGCCTCACTCACCCGTTTCACGCCTTCTGGCGCGGCCACCAGCACCAAGGCCTTGATGTTGGTGCAGCCCTTGCTTTTCAGCAGGTCGATGGTGGCGACCATCGAACCGCCCGTGGCCAGCATCGGGTCGATGATGAGAGCCGGACGCTGGTCCATTTTGCTGACGAATTTTTCAAAATATGACACCGGTTCGAGTGTTTCCTCGTTGCGCTGCAGACCGACCACGCTGATTTTCGCCGTCGGAATCAAATCCAGCACGCCGTCGAGCATACCCAAACCGGCACGCAGGATGGGGACGACGGTCAGGGTTTTGCCTTTGATGCGCTCGCCTTCCATTTCGCCGCACCAGCCCGTGAAGGAAAAGGTTTCGGTTTCGAAATCGCGGCTGGCTTCATATGCCAGCAGCCGCGCCAGTTCGTTGGTGAGCGTGCGGAATTTGTAGGTGCTGCAATCGGCTTCACGCATCAGGGCGAGTTTGTGTTTGACTAAGGGGTGGTCGATGATATGGAGGTTCATGGGAAATATCTCTGCTTTTTTCAGACGCCCGCAATTATAGGCGAACCATGAATTTCTGTCTTGACGGAAATAATAGAAATAACCATAATAAGCCGTATGAAACTGAATCCGACCACTCAAAAATTCGTGCTCCACTGGGGCGAAATGGGCTCGAAATGGGGCGTAAACCGCACGGTGGCGCAAATCCACGCGCTACTCTACATCATCGGCAAACCGATGAATGCTGAAGAAATCAGCGAAACGCTGGCCGTGGCGCGTTCCAACGTCAGCAACAGCATCCGCGAGCTGCAAGGTTTGAAACTGGTGCAAACCGTGCACCAGCTCGGCGACCGGCGCGATTATTTCACCACCTCCGACGATGTTTGGGTATTGGTGAAAACCATCGTCGAACAACGCCAACAGCGCGAGATCGAACCGACGCTGCACTTCCTCAATGAACTGATTGCCACGCCCGAATTCGAACAGGAAAACGAACAGGTGCAAAAACGCATCCGCGACACGCAGCAGTTTATGGACATTGCCACTAGCTGGACGAAAGAAATGATCAAACTGCCCACCGGCACACTGGCGCAGGTTTTAAAACTCGGCACCAAAATCCAGCGTTTCCTGACCGGCGGCAAAAAAGACTGAATCCGCCGCACAATATCCGAAAAGCCGCACAGGCCGTCTGAAAACAGGCTTTCAGACGGCCTTTCCCTGTCTTTCGACTGCCGGATGGCATATAATCCGCCCACCCGAAACACTCTGCGGAAACTATGGAAAAAACGGTGCACAATCCCATGCGCCGCCGTCTGATACTGGCCGGCGGCGCGCTGCTTTTGTCTTCCCGCCCGATCTTGGCCGGAGCGCAGCGCGAAGAAACCCTGTCGGACGACGTGGCCTCCGTCATGCGGACGTCGGTAAACAACGTCAACCCCGCCCGTTTGGTTTTCACCAACCCGCGCGACGGCGAACGCTGGCTACGCGACATGTCCGCACGGCTCAGCCGTTTTGTGCCCGACGAGCCGTCGCGCCGCCGCCTGCTGATCAATATCCAATACGAAACCACCCGCGCAGGCCTCGATACCCAGCTGATACTCGGCCTGATCGAAGTGGAAAGCGCGTTCCGCCAATACGCCATCAGCAACGTCGGCGCAAAAGGCCTGATGCAGGTCATGCCGTTCTGGCAGCGTTACATCGGCAAACCCGACCATAACCTATTCGATATCCGCACCAACCTGCGCTACGGCTGCACCATCCTGCGCCACTACCTTAACGTCGAAAACGGCAACATCGTCCGCGCCCTCGCCCGCTTCAACGGCAGCCTCGGCAGCAACAAATACCCCAACGCCGTCATCGGCGCCTGGCGCAACCGATGGCAATGGAATTGACCAACCCTGTTCATTTTTAAGGATAAACCATGCAAAACCAACAGAACGATTATCGACATCACGCACCGTCAAACAACGGACAATACTACCAACAGCAGCCCCAACCGGTACAAGGCACCAATGCCCTGGCCATCTCCAGCCTGGTTTGCGGCATCATCGGCTGGATAATCCCGATACTCTTCGCCCTGCTGGCCATTATTTTCGGCCACGTCGCCCGCAGTCAGATTAAACGCAGCGGCCAGGGCGGTGCAGGTTTGGCCCTGGCCGGCCTGATTTTGGGTTATATCCAGTTCGTCATCATGTCTATCGGCATACTTGCCGCCATCGCCCTGCCCGCCTACCACGACTACGTTATCCGTTCCAAATGGGTGGAAGCCGACGTCTATCTGGTGCAGGCGCGCGACAAACTGGCCAAACGCATCGCCGCCGATAAAAACAACGCCATCATCATCAACATTCCCGCCGAAGAAATGAACATTCCCGGCATGGAAAAGCACTGGAACGAATTTACGGTGGAGAACGGCGTACTGCATGCCCAGCTCAACCCGAAAAGCCAACTGTACCCTTTGATTAAAAGCACAAACTTGAGCGTTACACCGCAAGTAATGAAAGACAGCATCGTTTGGGAGTGCCAATTCGAACAACGGATGAGACAAAGCCAGATGCCGAAATCATGCACAACCGACGGCAACATCACCTCTTTGTAAGCCGTCTGAAAACACCGTTCCGACAACACAGCCCAACCATAAAAGGCCGTCTGAAAGTTTTCAGACGGCCTTTTCACATCCTGCCAAAACTATGACAAACCCGGCATCCTTCCCGGATTCAGAATATTGTGCGGATCAAACAATTTTTTTAGCCGACGCTGGATACGGAGCACGTTTTCCTGCGGCAGGGTAAAAGCGGTTTCACCGGCCTGCAGCACACCACGGAACAATGTGGCATGCCCGCCGGCTTCGGATGCGGCGGCACAGATTTCGGCTGCCGGCAGACCGGTTTGGTACCAACGCAGGCCGCCGCCCCATTCCATACAAAATGTTCCGTCCAATTCCAACTCGGGCGCGGTATCGGGCACGGATACGCGCCACAACCGTACATCTTCGTTTTCAGACGGCCTGAAAACCGGTAGGAGCTGTTCGCGCACCGCCAGCCACAAATCGGCATTTATCCGCCTACTCAAACGTTCGCCGCCCAAACGGCTTGCCGCCGCCTCTACGCCCGCCGCACTGCCGCCAAGTCGGACGAACAGCGCACCGTTGTCCCAAAAACCGGCCGTCAGCGGCAGCGGATACCCCATCCAAGCGTGAAGCATCCCGCGGGCGGCGGCGGCCGAACATTCAAACTGCAAAGTGATTTCACGTTCGGGCGCGGGCAGCACTTTTAGCGACACTTCCGCCAACACCCCCAAAGTCCCCATTGCGCCGGCCATGGTTTTATGGATGTCGTAACCGGCGACGTTTTTCACCACCCGCCCGCCGAAATCAAGCACCTGGCCGCATCCGTCTATCAAACGGCAGCCAAGGACGAAATCGCGCACCGCACCGAAATGCGCCCGCCCCGGCCCGGCCAAACCGCAGGCCACCGCGCCGCCCAAGGTTGCACCCGCACCGAAATGCGGCGGCTCAAACGGCAGGATTTGGCGGCGTTCGGCCAAAGCCGCTTCGATTTCCGCCAAAGGCGTGCCCGCTTTGGCGGTGATGACCAACTCGTCGGGATCGTAGGCGGTGATGCCGCTGTGGATGCGGGTATCGAGGATGGCGGCCGGACGCGCGGGTTCGCCGTAAAAATCCTTGCTGCCGCCCCCCCGCACGGTCAGCGCGTATCCCTCGTCGGCCGCCTGTCGGATTTGTTGCCGCAAATATTGCAATGAAGTATCCATATCCTGCTTTCAGACGGCCTTTACCTGTATTTTTCAGACGGCCTTAGGGTTGTTCGGTCTTTTGATATGCCGATAGTGTGTTTGACGTGCCGCATCGGCCAGGTTTTCCGCCCATTTGATAAAAAAGCCGGTTCCTGCAACGGCGGGCGGAAAAGATTATCGGATGCACACGTGCGTAAGATGTGAAAGAAAGGGCGGCCGGTTCGGAGCCGAAGACAGAAACAACGGCTGTGCCATCCAAAGGCGGTTTGCACGATGGCGAACCGGTGATTAAACAGATGCGCAATCAGGTTAAGACTTAGGAAAAGGGTGGTGGGGAGAAGCCGTTTTCAGACGGCCTCTTATCTGCTTCTCGGCCTTCCCCCGCCTTATCTGTCCAAATGGCTGCTGTCGCGTGCCAGCACGGTGCGTTTGCCGCCTGCATCGGCGGCGGAAATGATGCCGTCGGCCTCCATTTGTTCGATAAGGTTAGCGGCGCGGTTGTAGCCGATTTTCAGGTAACGCTGTACCGAGGAAATGGTGGCTTTGTTGGTTTTAATCACGCAGGACACGGCTTCGTCGTACAGCGGATCGCTGCCGCCTTCGTTGCTGCGGCCTTCGTTGGCATTGCTGAAGATGTCGTCGCTGCCGACGCCGCCGGTGAGCAGGTCTTCGACGTAATCGGGTTCGCCGAACTGTTTGAGGTATTCCACTACGCCGTGTACTTCTTCGTCGGAAGCGAACGCGCCGTGTACGCGCTGCGGATAGCCGGTACCCGGCGGCAGGAACAGCATGTCGCCCTGACCGAGCAGGTTTTCCGCACCCATTTGGTCGAGGATGGTTCGGCTGTCGATTTTGCTCGACACTTGAAAGGCGATGCGTGTCGGAATATTGGCTTTAATCAGGCCGGTAATCACGTCCACGCTCGGCCGCTGGGTGGCCAAAATCAGGTGGATGCCCGCCGCGCGCGCCTTCTGTGTGATGCGGGCGATCAATTCTTCAATTTTCTTGCCCGCCGTCATCATCAGGTCGGCAAATTCGTCCACCACCACGACGATAAACGGCAGTTTTTCCAACGGTTCGGGATTGTCGGGCGTGAGGCTGAAGGGGTTGCCGATTTTGCGGCCGTATGCGGCCTCTTCCCGTATTTTCTGGTTGTAGCTCGCGAGGTTGCGTACGCCCAAATGGCTCATCAGGCGGTAGCGTTTTTCCATTTCGTTCACACACCAGGTCAGTGCGTTGGCGGCCAGGCGCATGTCGGTTACCACCGGCGCGAGCAGGTGCGGGATGCCTTCGTAAATGCTCAGTTCCAGCATTTTCGGGTCGATCATAATCATGCGCACGTCGTCGGGTGTGGCCTTGAACAGCATGGACAGAATCATGGCGTTCACGCCCACGGATTTGCCCGAACCGGTCGTACCGGCCACCAGGAGGTGCGGCGCGCGGGCAAGGTCGGTTACGACGGGCTGGCCGGTGATGTCCTGCCCCAACGCGAGCGTGAGCTTGGAGGGCGATTCGGCGAACGCGGGCGAATCGAAAATTTCGCTCAGGCGTATCATCTGGCGTTTCGGATTGGGCAGTTCCAAGCCCATGCAGGTTTTGCCGGGGATGGTTTCCACCACGCGGATGGAGGCGACGCCGAGCGAGCGGGCAAGGTCTTTTTCCAAATTCAACACGGCATTGCCGCGCACGCCGACATCGGGTTCGATTTCGTAGCGGGTGATGACCGGCCCGGCATACGCTTCCAACACTTTGACTTTGACCTTGAACTCGGCCAGTTTTTCTTCGATGGTGATGCTGTTTTCCAGCAATGCTTCCTCACTCTGCGTCGCATCGGGATTGTAGCTGGCGGGTTTCAGCAGGTTGAGGCCGGGCAGCGGGTAGGGGCCGTCTGAAAACGGCGCGGATTCGGAAAAACCGGTCTCGTTGCCATATAGCGGGCCGTCGCTTTCAGACGGTTCGTCATGTTCAGACGGCCTGTCGGCATAGCCGCCGTATTCCGGTTGTTCTTGCTCGGACGGCGCGAATACGTCGTCCAGCCATTCCTGCGCGTCCGCCGCATCGGAATAAATGCCGCCGGCCGTTTCTTCTTCGGCAAACGGATATTCAGACAGTCCACCTTCATCCCACGGCTGGATCATTTCGGCTGAAAACGCCACTGATGCAGGCGGCGGGACATCCACGCTCAAAGGCGGTGTCGGCGGCACGGCCGGCGGTTCGACCACCGTGGCATCGGGCGGCGGTACTTCGGCCGGCCTGCTGTAGGGATAAGGGGCGAAACGGTTGGCCAAGGCACTGTCTGCACGAAGCGGCTTGGCGGCGGGTTTCGGCTTGACCACTTCTCCGCCGTAATTGGAAATCCGCGCGGAAGCAGGCAGGATGCTGGCATTGTCCACCGTACTGATGCGGCGCAGGCGGCGGGACGGGCGTTCCGTCCGGGCCAGGTTGGAGATGACTTCATCGGCAGGAATGATGCGCGGGGCAATGTCGCTGCGGCGCACACTCTGCCGCTGCCGTGCCATGCGCCGCATCATCAAATTGGCGCGGATGTCGCTTTCCTCTATGGTTTCGGGCGCGTTGAAGCCTTTTTCAGACGGCCTTATTGCTTCTTGTACGGCGGGTTTCGCGGCAAGCGCGTTGAAATTTTGGTTTTTCCGTTCGAGGCGGCGTTGTGCCGCGCGTTCTTCCACGCGCAAAACGGAAGGGTCGCTGTAACTGATGACGGGCAGGCCGGCAGCCGGTGTATGCGGCGGCCTGCTGCCGAACCGTTGCTCTTCATAACGGCCGGGGCGGGGTTTGATTTCATGGGCACGGCTGCCTGCCGCAAGGTTGCGGGTGGCATCGGCCAAAGTGATGATTTCCGCATCGGGCGGTGGGACGTGTTCTTGTACTTCGGGGCTGAATTTTTCGATTAGGGCGGCAGCGGGCTCGCGGCGAAAACGCCCGACTTCGGCTTCGGTAATCACTTCCGCATCGGCAGAAGGTTTGGACGGCGACCCTTCCATTTCGGCCGCTTCATCCGCCGGGTCGCCGCGGTGGGTGTATTCGAACTCCTCCGCCATGATTTCCTGCACGCTCTTGCGTTTGAAATGGCCGATTTCGTCGGCGGTAATCACTTCGGCATCGGGCGGCGGTGCGGTTTTGCGCACCTCGGCATCCGGCTCGGATTCGGATTCGGATTCGGCGTTTTCGATATCCGTTTCGGCCTCCGCCGCATCATCCGCTGCTGCGGAATACACGGGAACGGCCTCGGTAGGCGTTTCCGGCTGCAACGCTGCTTCCTGTTCCGCTTCGGATTCTGCCTCGGGCGTTTGAACCGTTTCTGCGGTTTCCGCTTGAGAGGCCGTCTGAACATTTTCTTCGGCAGGCGGATTTTTTGCCGCTTCCGCCTCATCTGCTTCCTGAGGCCGCGAAGCGGCAAAAATCGGCAGGTCGTGGAAATGTTCGGTCTGCGGCGAACCTTCCGCATCGGCGGCATTCAGTTTGCGGTAGCGTTTGGGTGCGACTTCGCGCAGCTTTTCCACCGTGCGCTCGTAAACGGCACGGCTTTCGTCGGCATCGCGCCTGTTGTGCCGGCTGTTGTTCAGGTTCGGCTTGGCACCGTAAACGGCTTTGGCCTCGCCGCCGCTTTCCAGTGGCGGGGCGTTTTCGTGACGGTTGAAATAGCGCAGTTCGCGCTGCCATTGGCGGTCAAGATAAAACCGCCAGCCGATCAAGGCGGCTACGGCAATCAATAACAAAATGCTGACGATAATCCAAAACATAAATTCCGGACGGCTTTCCGTAAGAATGCGTAAAGCCGCCATTTTAGCGTGTTTCGACGGCAAACAGAAACTTTCCGCCATTTGCCATATAATGTGCGGCTTTCGTCTGAAACATTGCCGGATTATGGATTTCTTCACCGCATGGTTTGAAACGCCGTGGCTCTACGCCGCCTATATCGCTTTGCCCGCCTGCCTGCTGTTGTGCGCCAAACCCGCACTGAAGGCATGGCGGCAAAATCCGCAGGCGTTCGGTGTTTTGCTGTGTTTTTTTGCCGTCTTTTGGACATTGGGGGCAGGCTTGAACGGCGGACAGCTTGGCGGTTTGCGCTACCACCTGCTCGGCGTGACACTGGGCAGCCTGATGATAGGTTCGGCAGCGGCATTCTGGCTGGCCGCCCTGTTTATGCTGCCGCATATGCTGCTAACGGTCGGCGCGCAGAATCTGGCGGCCGCCCCGCTCAATGTCCTCGCCGTTACCCTGCCCGCATTGGCGGTGGCGGAATTGCTGCGTTACGCCGTACGCCGTTTCCTTCCGCCCAATCTGTTCCTATATATCTTTATCAACGGTTTCTTTTGCGCCGCCGCAGGCATGATGGCCACCGGCGCGGCAATTACCGCCCTGCTCTCGCAAAGCACCGTCTTTGCCGCCGTGGATTTATGGCAGCAGGCTTTCCCCGTTTTCTTCCTCATCAGCTGGGGCGAAGCCTTCCTGACCGGCATGTTTACCGCCATTTTCGTCGCCCTCAAACCCCAATTCCTGCTGACTTTCGACGACGATTTCTACTTGAGCCGTCAAAACACCATTTGGCCGTCTGAATCATGAAACTTCCCTTTTTCGCCTCATTGTCGGCAGTGGTTTGCGGCGCGGCATTCGGTGCCACAGCACGCTGGCTGCTCGCCCTTTGGCTCGACACGCCCGACCAGCCGTTTTCCCGCGCCACACTGTCGGCCAACTGGATAGGCGCGCTGCTTATTGGTTTGGCGGCCGGCTTGGCCGACAGCCTGCCGGACCTGCCGCCGTATTGGAAATTGTGGCTGATCACCGGCCTGCTCGGCAGCCTGACCACTTTTTCCGGTTTTTCACTCGAAATCGTTGCCATGCTGCAACAACAACGCTATTCCGCCGCCGTACTGACCATCCTGCTGCACCTTGGCGGCTCGCTGTTTTTCACTGCGGGCGGGCTGTTCCTCGTCCGCCTGCTCCACCACCCGGCCGTCTGAAAACAACCCCTTGCCCGCACTCCGTATTTTGCGCTTGCATTACGAAGCATTTGCATTTATATTTGCGAACACTATTGAATCCTATTTAACAAACCTCTCGGGGAAGGAATTACGATCATGTTTGTATGCATCTGCAACGCGATTACCGATCACCAAATCAAAGAAACCGTATCGGCCGGCGCTTCCACCTTGAGCGACCTGCAGGCACAGCTGGGCGTTGCCACATGCTGCGGTTGCTGCAAAGATTTGGCCTCCTCCTTCCTGACTGCCGGCAACAATCAGCAAAACAGCTCCGTAACCGCCGGCATCAACATCGGCAACTAAGATCACGACACCCCGGGCCGTCTGAAAACCAAAAAATGTTTTCAGACGGCCTTCTCATGCTTTCAGACGGCCACTGTTGCAAAAACGGGCGCGGCTATATAATGTGCCCGTCCGAACAGCACCCTCCCGCACATGATCTATCCCTGGCATCAATCCGACTGGCAACAGCTTGCCGCCCACTGGCGGCAACTGCCCCACGCCCTGCTCTTTTCCGGCAAGGAAAATACCGGCAAAACCGCCTTCGCCCGCCATTTGGCCGCCACACTGCTGTGCGAACAAGCAACGGCAGACCGCCAACCCTGCGGGCAATGCCCCTCCTGCCACCTGTTCGCCCAAAACAGCCACCCCGACTTCTACGAACTCACCCCCGAAATACCCGAAGGCGAAACCGTCGGCCGCAAACTGCTGCAAATCAAAATCGATGCCATACGCGGCCTGATCGAACACATCCAGCTGACCTCCGTGCGCGGCGGCAAACGCATCGTCCTCATCCATCCGGCCGAAAGCATGAACACCCAGGCAGCCAACGGCCTGCTGAAAATACTGGAAGAACCGCCCGCCGATGTCGCCTTCCTGCTGGTTTCCCACGACCGCGACCGCCTGCTGCCCACCATCAAAAGCCGCTGCCGCCAAATGGTGCTTTCCGCCCCCGACCGGCAAACCGCACTGGAATACGTCCGCCAACAACACCCGGCCCACGCCGAAGAACTGCTGGCCTTCCACAGCGGCGCGCCGCTCTTTGACGAAGACCCGGGCCAAACCGCCCTGCGCGGGGAACTGCTGCAACTTTTAGCCGCCCCCCGCCTGCTGGCCGTACTCGACTACGCCGCCGCCTTCGACAAACAAAAACAGCCGCTGGCCGTTTTTCTCGACTGGCTGCAAAAATGGTTGCTCGACATCGGATTGGCACAACAAAACATGCCGCCGCTCTACTATCCCGCCAGCCGCGAACAATCGGCCGCAGTCGCCGGACGCACCACACCGGCCGCCCTATTCCGGCTAAACGGCCGTCTGAACGAACTCATCCCTTACGGCCGCCATACATTAAGTGTTAAAATGCAACTCGAATACCTGCTCACCGAATACCTGCACTTCTGGCAGAACAAATAGGAAACCGACATATGTCTTCAGCCATTGATTACGACTTCAACAAACCCAACGACATCCCGATTCCGGCAAAAATGATGAACCTCCACATCCCCGACCGGCAATCGCTTTACAACTGTTACATGCCCTTCCTCGAACACGGCGGCCTCTTCATTGCCACTGACGACAAATTCTCTCTCGGAGACGAAGTCCTGTTGGCACTTTCATTGGGCAACAGCCAAGAAAAAAAATTCCTGCGCACCAACGTCGCCTGGATTAACTTCGCAATATCCACCGCCGTGCGGCCCAAAGGCATAGGCGTGGCATTCGGTAAAGACGAAATCTGCATTAACATCAAAAACATGATTGAAAAACAACTGGGCACCGCACTCAGAAGCGAGCGCGCCACATTCACACTTTAACCGACCGGCACGAGGCCGTCTGAAAACTGTTTTTCAGACGGCCTCACCCCTTACAAAAACCACACACATGCAACTGATAGACTCACACTGCCACCTCAACTTCGACGGCCTGGCCGACCGCCTGCCCGAAGTATTCGCCAACATGGCCGCCAACCAAGTTTCGCACGCCCTCGCCGTCAGCGTCAGCAGGCAAAGCTTCGGCCAAGTTTTGGCAATCGCCGAACAACACGCGCACATCTACGCCAGCGTCGGCATCCACCCCGACGACCCTGAAGCGGAAGAATTCGGCACGGACGAACTCACGGCACACGCCCGCCACCCCAAAGTCGTCGCCATCGGCGAAACCGGCCTCGACTACCACTGGTGCAAAGGCGATTTGGCCTGGCAGCACCGCCGCTTCGCCAACCACATCCTCGCCGCCAACGAAAGCCGCCTGCCGCTCATCATCCACACCCGCGACGCGGCCGACGACACCATGCGGATGCTGCGCGAACACCGCGCACACGGCGGCGTCATCCACTGTTTCACCGAAGACGTGCGCGTGGCCAAACTGGCCTTGGATTTGGGTTTCTACATCTCCTTCTCCGGCATCGTTACCTTCAAAAACGCCAAAAGCATTCAGGAAGCCGCACAATACGTCCCGCTCGACAGAATGCTGGTGGAAACCGACGCCCCCTTCCTCGCCCCCGTTCCCAAACGCGGCAAACCGAACGAACCGGCCTACGTCCGCCATACCGCAGAATTTGTCGCCCAACTGCGAGGCGACAGCTTGGAAAACATCGCCGCCACCACCACCGACAATTTCTTCAAACTATTCGACAAAATCCCCCGCCCGCAATAACCGGCAAACAAACAGGCAAAATCAGAGTCCGTCTGAAACTTTCAGACGGCCTCTCTTGATTCAAACGAAGCGGTAATGGAAAACGACGGCCGGCAATCCGTTTCAAGCCAAAACACCGCATCCATACCGTCCGACTACCCTGCCGATCCACCTCCGCAGCCATTGTCCCGCATTGCCTCCAAACCTACTTCGGCTGACTGCTCCCGCCGGCTTTGGCATCCCAATAATCGGCCTGCCGTTTATTCTCGGGCGTTTGTTCCGCAGAGAGGCTGTAATATTGCCAAAGCCGCTTGGCGGCGGCCGTGTCGCCGTTTTCCGCTTTCTCCCGCAGCAGGTCGATTTGCTGTGGCCGGAGGTGGTAGATACTGCCGGTGGACACGGGGGCATCAGGATCGTAGCGTTCTTCGTCCAATACTTGTTGCAGGCGGGGCGGGAGGGTGATGCCCCGCCGTTTCAGTTCATATGCCCACGCGGCGGCATCGTGATAACGGTAGGCGGCCAGGTGTTCTTCGGCATAGGCCGACAATTCTTCATTGGTCGGCACGGCATCGGAAGCCGTTGGCGGATGTTCTTGGGAAGCGGGTCGGTTATCAGGCATGGCGGAATTTCCCCGGCAGGAAGTAAAGAGCAACAAGGCGGCAAAGATGGCCGGCAGGCGTTTCATGTTTTTCACTCCGATAAAAGGTTTGAAAAGACGGCAGGCTGGCAGGAAGGAAGCCGATAAACGGAGGCCGTCTGAAAAACAGTTTTCAGACGGCCTTTTCATTTACATCACATCCAACACATCAATGCCCAGCAAATCCAAGCCTTGTTTCAGCGTATCGCCGGTCAGCTTCGCCAGTTGCAGGCGGCTGTTGCGGGTTGCGCCTTCTGATTTCAGTATTGGGCAGGCTTCGTAGAAGCGGCTGAACAAAGTGGCGATTTGGTAGAGGTAGGCGGCGAGGTAGTGCGGATATGCCGTGTCCGCCACGCTTTGCAGTACGTCTTCAAATTTCAGCAGCTCGGCGGCAAGCTGTTTTTCCAGCGGTTCGGTCAAAACGGTTGGCGCGGTCGCGTCCCATTCGCCGGCTTTGCGGAACACGCTTTGTACGCGGGTGTAGGCGTATTGCAGGTAGGGGGCGGTGTTGCCTTCAAACGAGAGCATGGCGTCCCAATCGAACACATAATCGCTGGTGCGGTTTTTACTCAAATCGGCGTATTTGACTGCGCCGATGCCGACGGTTCTTGCTATTTTTGCAATATCTTTTCTTGCTGTTTCAGAGTAATACTCTGGGCTTCTTCTTGATCGAAGTTCCCCATCATCACTAATTATCAGAGATTTTGCATCTTTTGCAACCTGTGATAAATTTTCTTTTATCTTTTCTAATTCTTTGTCATTTGATTGGGAGCTGTATTGAATATTAGAAATTCCATTTTTGTCAGGTTCAAACCCTAATTCCTCTATATCCTCTATATATTTATCAATCTCTTTGTATGACTCTTCCATGTCTCTTATATCTTGCAATACGTCATTAGCAAGATCAGCCCAATCTTCCATCTCATTTCTAGGATTTTTCTCTTTCACCAAAGCGGTGGCGCGTTCAACAGCTTCGGTCAGCAAATCAACCAGTTTTACGGTATCGCCGCTGCGTGTTTTGAACGGTTTGCCATCTTTGCCCATCATGGTGCCGAAGCCGATAAACTCGGCTTTTACATCTTCCGGCAGATAGCCTGCTTTACGGGAAGTGGTAAAGAGTTGCTCAAAGTGCAGGGCCTGGCGGTGGTCGACGACGTACAGCAGGCGGTCGGCATGAAGCGTGCCGACACGGTAGCGCAAACACGCCAAGTCGGTGGAAGCATAAAGGAAGCCGCCGCCTTGTTTTTGTACGATAAATGCGGCAGGTTCACCCTCTTTATTTTTGAACTCGTCCAAGAACACGACTTTCGCGCCGTCGTCTTCGACTGCCAAACCTTTTTCGACCAAATCATCGACTACAGGTTGCAAATCGTCGTTGTATCTAGATTCGCCTGCCACGTCTTCAGGACGCAGTTTCAAGCCCAGCGTGTCATAAACGGCTTGGGCGTGCGAGAGCGAAATATCGACAAACTGTTTCCACAATGCCAATACGGTTTCATCGCCGCCTTGCAGTTTCACAACGTATTCGCGCGCAGTGTCGGCGAAGGCAGGATCTTCGTCAAAGCGCACTTTGGCGGCACGGTAAAACTGCTCCAAATCCGCCAGCTCAAATGCGGCATTGTCTTTTTGCTGCTCAACCAAATAAGCGACCAACATGCCGAACTGCGTCCCCCAGTCGCCGACGTGGTTTTGACGGATAACGGTGTTGCCCATAAATTCCAATACGCGCGAAATGCTGTCGCCGATGATGCTGGAACGCAGGTGGCCGACGTGCATTTCTTTGGCCAGATTAGGCGAAGAATAGTCGATAACGACGGTTTGCGGTTGGGCGGTTTTGCGGATGCCCAAATGGCCGCTGTGCAGCGCGTGGGAAAGGTTTTGCGCCAAAAAGTCGGCGCGCAGGCGCAGGTTGATGAAACCCGGGCCGGCCACTTCCGCGCTTTCAATCACATGATTGCCCGACAGTTTGTCAGCCACTTGTTGCGCCAGCTCGCGCGGATTGCGGTTATGGCGTTTGGCGGCGGCCATCACGCCGTTGATTTGATAGTCGCCGTGCTCGGCGTTTTTGGTCGGCTGCAAAACAATCGGGCTGGAAGCCAGCCCGCAGGCGGCAAAGGCGGCTTCTACTTCGACGGCAACGGCTTGGGAGAGTTTCATAATGTTCGGCTTTCTTGTTTTGAGGCCGTCTGAAAAACGGTTTTCAGACGGCATCTTTATCGTGTAGGCATATAAAGAAGGGAAACCCGCATTCTACCGCAGAGGCCGGATGCGATAAACCGTTTCCCGCCGCTTTAGGCCGTCTGAAAAGGCGTTATACTGTCGGCCATCGATATGACATCATCAGGAGAGGAAATGGATACTTTGGACGTTTTGGCGGTATTGCGGCAGTTGCAGGACAACATTTGCGCCGCATTGGAAGCGGAGGAAGGGGGCGGCGCAGCATTCGTTGCCGACCATTGGCAGAGCCATTTGGGAAGCGGCGAAAGCCGCGTATTGAAACAGGGCGCGGTGTTCGAACAGGCGGGCGTGAATTTTTCGCATGTGAAAGGTGCGGCCATGCCAGCCGCCGCCACGGCGCACCGCCCCGAGCTGGTCGGAGCGGCATTTGAAGCGATGGGCGTGTCGCTGGTCATCCATCCGCGCAACCCTTATGTGCCGACCAGCCACGCCAATGTGCGCTGTTTCATTGCCTATCCCAAAGATGCCGAGCCGGTGTGGTGGTTCGGCGGCGGCTTCGACCTGACGCCGTTTTATCCTTTCGACGAAGACATCGTGCACTGGCATCAAACGGCAAAAAACCTGTGCGACCGTTTTTCAGACGGCCTCTACGACGAATATACAGACTGGTGCGACCGCTATTTCTATCTCAAACACCGCGAAGAAACGCGCGGGGTCGGCGGCTTGTTTTTCGACGATTTGAACCGCTGGGATTTCGCCACCTGCCTGAACTTTATCCGCGAAACGGGCGAAGCCTATATCGAAGCCTACCGCCCCATCGTCGCCTGCCGCAAAAACACGCCCTACGGCGAACGCGAACGGCAGTTCCAGCTTTACCGCCGCGGCCGTTATGTCGAATTCAACCTGGTATTCGACCGCGGTACGCACTTCGGCCTGCAAAGCGGCGGCCGCACGGAAAGCATCCTGATGTCGATGCCGCCGCTGGTGCGCTTCGAATACGGCTACCGTCCCGAAGAAGGCAGCGACGAGGCAAGGCTGCAGGATTATCTGAAACCGCGCGACTGGCTGGGCAAATCAGACAAAGCCTGAGCCGTTTAACGGGCAAAGCAATGCGCTTGATATGCCGTCATCTCGGAGAACGGCATCCTTCCGATAAAGACTCCGCATCAGCGCGGCAAAGCGAAATCATCCGTTGCCCGGCTTCATGGCCGTCCCACATTTTTTCAGACGGCCTCTACGGCGGACAAAGAAAAGGCAGACCTGTCGAAAGGCCTGCCTTTCCTTTGCGCCAAACCGGCTATGGCACCGTACCCTCGTCGTCAAACTCAGGCTCAGCTTCGGATTCGAACACCTTGCCGTTCAGCTTCAACTGCCCTTGGGCAATTTCCACCCGCGTGGCGACATTGTCGTCTTTCAAGGTCAGATAACCGTTGTCGGCCATCATATTGACCGTACTCTTCACCATCAGGCGCAGGGTTTCGTTGATGTCTTCCATACTCGCCGTACCGGCCGCCTCGTCTTCGGGATTGACGGTAAACAGGCTGCGCGCCTGGCTGACGGCCATGTCTTCAAGCAAAGGCTCGGGCAGGTCGAATTTGAAATCGGCCCGGGTTTTTTTCAACATCAGGGAGACATCGTCCAAATCGGCTTTGCTCAGGCCGTTGAAAGAAAGTTGGCCGTCGGCATGGATTTTCCCCTTCGGCAGGGTGAAATCGAATGCGCGGACTTTGATAATCGGATTGCCGGTAAACAAACCCGAAGCCTCGTTGCGCGCGGTTTGGAGCAAGGCTTTTTGAATTTCGTCCTCGCTCATGTTTTTCGAAGCGACTTCCGCCATTGTCCGCTTGATGGCCAACAGGGATTTCGCTTCCAGATGTTCGGCCGCGACATCGATGTCCAGCGGGCCGTAGTTTTCGTCGCCGTAGGCCAGGCGGTCGAAACGGAAGCGGCCTTCGGTATTCGCCCAGCCGTCCTCTTCGTTCATGCGCGTGTCGAATTGCAGCTTGCTGACGGTGATTTTAGACGGCGGCACGGTGCCGGTGGGATTGATGAACGCCCCGATTTGCAAATCGGTTACCAAATTCACCAATTCGTTCAATTTGATGTTGTAATCGATGCCTTCCTGCCATTGGAGAGACAGTTTGTCCAATTTGAAACTGCTGCTGCCGACGGCCAGCTTGCTCGGGCTGTCGTAGGTATCGCTGCCGATTTGCAGGTTTTCCATCCGGATGTCGCCCTTGTCGGCAAGTTTGATGTGCAGCAGCGGGGCTTGGTAATTGCTTTTAAAGCCGGCCCATCCGGAGGTGTAGGAAGTTTCCCCACTCAAGCCTTTCCAATTCAGGGCGATGCCCGACAATTCCTCATAATCAAACGCGGGCACGGATAGGTTCAGACGGCCTCCGCCGCCCAAACCGATGGTATTGGTCAGCGTTACCGGCGCTTGTTCGCCGAAAAAGCGTTTCAACACCTTTCCCGCTTCGGGGCTGTAGCGGAATTCGCTTTCAACCCGTGCGGCGGCAGGCTGCAAGCCGTCGGCAAACGGGCCGTGTTTGACATGGTTGATGACGGTAACCGGCTCGGACAGCACGGTTTTCAGATTATCGGGCAGATAATTGCCCGCATTGTTCAACAATGACGGCTTCAGCCTGACTTCCAAAGTTTCCGTCGATTCGAACCAGCCGCGTTCGTAACGGCGCGATTCGACGGTGAGGAAACCGTTTTCCTGCAGCAGGCGGTATTGGTCTGCCAACACCTGCTCGGCCTGCCCGCCGAAATAATAAGGCGCACCTCCGAAAAACAAGGCACCCGACGCCACCACGCCCGCAGATGCGGCAATCAGCTTTTTCTTCATCGTATTTCGCAACGCTTGGAATTCAAAGCGACAAGCATAGCATCATTTACCCGCTTTGTCTTTTCAGACGGCCTTTTCCCGCATGAAAAAAGGCGTTTCCCGCCACATGTTATCCGTTATAATGACTGCCTTCACGAAAGGAGCGACAACATGTACGACTACCAATCCGACGCCACCAAATTTCTCAACGAATACATCGAAAAACACCCCGAAGAAGCCGAACGCCGTCTGAAAAACCGCGACCTGCTCTGGGATGTCGAACTCAAAGCCGAAGAACAGGCCGCCTTTGCCGCCGCCAGCGTGGCCAAAAAGCCCTACACCTACTACTCCTACGACGACTAAACCGCCTAGATGAGCACCCGCGCCACCGTCTTCTCGCCCGAACTTTTAGACTACCTGCGCCGCATCGGCGAAGCCGAACCACCCGTCTTGCAGCGTCTGCGGGAGCGTACCGCCGGGCACCGCATGGGCAAAATGGCCGTCGCGCCCGAACAGGCCGCCGTACTCTCTTGGCTCGTCCGCCTGACCGGGGCGGAAAAATACCTCGAAATCGGCGTATTTACCGGCTACAGCAGCACCGCCGTGGCCCTTGCTCTGCCCGACCACGGCCGCATCACCGCCTGCGACATCAACGCCAGCTTTACCGAACACGCGCAACAGGCGTGGCGCGAAGCGGGCGTGGCACACAAAATCAGCCTCCACCTCCAGCCCGCCCTGTTTACCCTCGACGAATTGCTGGAAAACGGCGAAGCGGGAAGCTACGACATCGCCTTTATCGATGCCGACAAACCGCCCACCCCGCAATACTACGAACGCTGTCTGCAACTTGTGCGCAAAGGTGGCATCATCGCCATAGACAACCTCCTGCTCGGCGGCCGCATCCTGTCCGAAAACGATGCCGACGCCCCGCCGTCATTGGCTGTTTTGCAGGCATTCAACGCCTCCCTGCCCGGCGACCCGCGCGTGAACGCCATCACCCTTCCCGTCGGCGACGGGCTGACACTCCTCATCAAACAATAAGGCCGTCTGAAAAACGCCGCCCCATTTTTCCGCTGCATAACCATGAAACACCTCGCCTCCGCCACTTCCGTCCTGCTACTGGCCGCCTGCACCGCCGTTCCCCCGGCCACCCCCAAGCTGCCGCCGGAACAGCCGCAGCCGCCTTCCGCCGCAGAAAACGTCCCCTACCCCGTCCCAGACCTGCAAAGCCAGATCGACAACATGGGCATGGAAATCGCCAAGCTCCAGAATCAAATCGACACCCTGCAAACCCGTATCCGGCAGCTCGAACGCAACCGTCCGGCGCGTACTGCCGTAACCGTCCGCGACAATACCCGGCACAACAGTGAAAAACCGTCCGCAGCCCCTGCCGACAGCCCGCTTGAATCCGCGCGCAAACAATACCGCAGCGGCAACTTCGCCGCCGCCGCCAAACTGCTGCAGGCCAGCGAAAGCGGCGGCAGCGGCAACGAACACGACCGCCAAAGCATGTACCTGCTCATGCAGAGCCACCAACGCCTCGGCAACTGCGAATCCGTCATCAACATCGGCAACCGTTACATCTCGCGTTTCCGCAACAGTTCCGAAGCCGCCGATGCCATGTTCTCCATCGGCCAATGCCAGTGGAACATGCAGCAGCGCGACGTTGCCAGAGACACTTGGCGCAAGCTGATGCTCATTTACCCCGACAGTGCGGCGGCAAAAAAAGCCGCGAAACACGCGGACAAATATTGATGCCCTCCTGAAAACGGCAGGCAGCCGAACGGTAGGCCGTCTGAAAAAATAAAACGGCGCGGATTTCCGCGCCGTTTCCCGTATCAACCGTTGCAAAAAATCAGCCGCCGCACACGCCGCAGCAGCCGCTTTCGGTGGTTTCACCTTTGTTGTCGTCGATCACTGGCAGCTCGATTTCCTCTTTCGGCTGCTGGTTTTGTTCGTTGTCATAAGTATCTACTTTGATTTTGTTTTCTTCCTGGCTCATGATTCTGCCTTTCTTTAGGGGGTTGTAAAAGGGCGCATTGTAAAGCAAAGCGGTCTTTTTACCCACTATCGGCATCTCGTTTCGGATAGCCTGCCTCAAACGCGCCGCCCGCATTGTTTTCAGACGGCCTCATCCACCTTGTGCTTTGCCGCCGCGCACGGCACAATTCCCGCTTTCCCTTTTCCGCCGTACCCGCTATGCAAGCCGATATTCCCGCCCTCGCCCGCCGCCTGCAACAGCAGAAACAGCAGGCCGCCGAACGCTATCTCGCCAACCGCCGCCCCAACCTCTTTTTCCAGCAATACTGCCGGACAATCGACCGCACGCTGGCCGAATTATGGCCGTCGTTTTTCGATGACGGCCGCTTCTGCCTGCTGGCCGTCGGCGGCTACGGGCGCGGCGAAGTGTATCCCTATTCCGATACCGATTTGACACTGGTATCCGCCGCCCCGCTCGATGCCGGTGAAGAAGAGCGGATGGCCGGGCTGGTGCAAACCCTGTGGGACCTTGGCCTTGCGCCGTCCCTGAAGGCCGGCACGGCGGCGGAACTGTGCGAAAGCGCACGCCAAGACCTGACGGCCGACACGGCCTTTCTCGAGGCCCGTTTTTTATGCGGCAACGCCGGTTTGGCC
This sequence comes from Neisseria sp. HMSC31F04, assembly GCF_001807735.1. Lineage (NCBI taxonomy): Bacteria > Pseudomonadati > Pseudomonadota > Betaproteobacteria > Neisseriales > Neisseriaceae > Neisseria > Neisseria sp. HMSC31F04. The sequence goes on from NZ_KV790796.1 coordinate 50,989, forward strand.
GGACAATTCATCCAAACTTTAAACGCCCAACGCCACCCCGCCGCCTTTATCGAAGGCAAACTGCTCGAAATGCAGCAGCGGCACGACAAACAGCAAGGCTCCGGCGCGCTGCTCGAACCGAACGTCAAAACCTGTCCCGGCGGCCTGCGCGACATCCACACCATGCTTTGGCTGGCCAAGGCGCAAGGCATCGATGCCGGTTTTGACGCACTTATCCGCCAACGCATCCTCACCCGCGCCGAAGCCGGCATCCTCGCCAACAGCCACCGCGAACTGGCCGCCATCCGCATCGACCTGCACCTGGCCGCCGGCCGCGAAGAAGACCGCCTGATATTCGACCTGCAAACCCGTTTGGCGGAAAACATCCTGCCCGACGGCGAAGGAGGCCGTCTGAAAAGCGAAAAACTGATGCACCGTTTCTACCGCGCGGCCAAGGCGGTCAAACAGCTCAACGGCATCATCCTGCCGATGCTGAGCGGGCGCGTGTACACGCCGCTGCCGCGCGTGGAACGGGCCATCGACCGCCACTATTACCAAATCGGCAACCAAATCGCCGTCCGCGACAAAAACCTGTTCAAACAACAGCCCGAACACATTTTCATCATCATCGAACTGCTGCAGCGGCACAGCGACCTGACCGCCATCGCGCCGAAAACCCTGCGCGCCTGGTGGGCGGCGGCGCGGAAAATCAACCGCGCCTTCTACGAAAACGAAGCCAACCGCCGCCGCTTTATCGGCTTTTTCCGACACGGGCGCGGCCTGACCCGTACCATGCGCTTCCTCAACCTCTACGGCGTACTCGGCCGCTATCTGCCCGAATGGAACAAAATCGTCGGCCTGCTGCAACACGACCTGTTCCACATCTACCCCGTGGACGACCACATCCTCACCGTCCTGCGGAACATGCGCCGCCTGGCAATGGAACAGCACGTGCACGAACTGCCCTTCGCCTCCGCCGTCATGAACGCCTTCGACAAAAAATATCTGCTCTACCTTGCCGCCCTCTTCCACGACATCGCCAAAGGGCGAGGCGGCGACCATGCCGTACAAGGCGTGGCCGACGCACGCCGCTTCGCCGCCGATCACTTCCTGCCCGAAGAAGACGGCGAAATGCTCTGCTGGCTGGTAGAAAACCACCTGCTGATGTCGATGACCGCACAAAAGGAAGACATCCAAGACCCCGACGTCGTCGCCCGCTTCTGCCGCCGCGTCGGCAACACGGAACGCCTGTCCGCCCTCTACCTTCTCACCGTCGCCGACATACGCGGCACCAACCCGAAAATTTGGAATTCATGGAAAGCCGGCCTGCTGGAAAACCTCTTTCAGACGGCCTCCCGCCGTTTCAACGGCAACTCCGACAGCCGCGCCGCCGTTACTGGCCGCCGACAGGCCGCCGCCATTGCCGCCCTCACCGCCGCCGGCATCGGCGAAAAAGAACAGCGCAAACTGTGGCAGGCACTCGGCGCGGCATATTTCGTCCACCATCAGGAAAGCGAAATCCTCTGGCACACCGCCCATCTGGTTCACCATCCCGAACAGGCCTGCACCCGCATCCGCCCGCATCCGGCCAACGGCAACATGCTGCAAGTCATGGTTTACCTGCCCAATGCCGACCGCCTGTTTGCCAACCTCTGCCGCATTTTCAGCCGCCACAACCTCGACATCGCCGCCGCACGCGCCTTCATCACCGCCCACGACTACGTCCTCGACACCTTCGCCGTCCGTCCGCCCGAAGGCAGCACCGACGACGACCGGCAGCGGATAGAAAACGCCCTGTCGGCGGAACTGCAAGACTTCCTGCACGGCAAAATCCGCAACGGCTCGTTTTCAGACGGCATCCGCAGCCGACGCGCCCGCCACCAGCCGATTGTGCCGGTTGTCGAAATCCGCGCCGAAGAAGAACAGCCCGGCTGGTTTACCCTGAGCCTGATTGCGGTCAACCGCCCCTACCTACTCGCCAATGCCGCCGAAGTATTCAACCGCCACGGCATCAGCCTACGCTATGCCCAAATCAGCACCACGGATGACCGCGTGGAAGACAGCTTCTTACTTTTCAGCCCCGGCCTGGCCGACCCCAACCGCCAAGTCGCCCTGAAAAAAGACCTGTCCGCCGTATTGTCCGTCTGAAAATACCGTACGGCACCGATACAAATACAAAACAATGCGGCAAACCGACGTTTCCAACCCACCCTTACCCGATACAAAACATGTTCCGAAAAAACCACCGCCAACACAAAAAACTGCACAACCAAGCCTACCTGGCCTTCGATGCGGGCGACCTGCAACCGCCGCCGACAAATTCGCGGAACTCGCCAAAGCGCATCCCGACAATGCCCAATACCGCTACATGCTCGGACTTGCCGCCAAATACCGCATGGACTGGGCATTGTCGCTGCAAGCCAACCTCGCCGCCATTGCCTGCGCCCCAGAGTTTGACGAAGCCGCCCATTGGAATGCCGCCATCGCCGCCACCGCCCTGCACGACTGGCAGACGGCGCGGCAACTGTGGGCGGCCTGCGGCATCCCCCTGCCCGAAGGCGAAGGCGAAATCGAAACCGATTTCGACACCGCCGTATTACGGCTGAATCCTTGGGCAGGCGGCGAGTGCGTCTATGCCCGCCGAATCGACCCCTGCCGCTCCCGCATCATCAACGTCCCCCTGCCAGAAAGCGGCTACCGCACGGGCGACATCGTACTGCACGACGGCGCATCCACTGGCAGGCGCGCCGACGGCCAAGGCGGCGAAGTCTTGGTATTCAACGCATTGGAACGTTGGCGGCAGTCGCCCCGCCAAACCTACGCCGCTTTCGTACGATGCCCGTCTGAAGCCGATTCGCACGCACTGTCCGAACAATCGCTGCACACCGACACCTACGCCGAAGATTGGACAAGCAGCATCAGCTTCATCTGCCTGCGCTGCAGCTACGGCACGCCGCACAATCACGAACATCACGCATCTGCCGAACCGGGCGCATGGCAGGCCGAGCGCAGCTTCGGCATCGCCGCCCGAAGTTTGGCCGACGCACAAGCACTGCTGGACGACTGGGCGGCACAGGCAGGCGGCCGGGCGGTTTGGGAAATCGTCCCGCAGGATTACCCCCAGCCTCGGCATCCCGAAAGCGGCATCTGGTGGAAAAACTACGATGAAGACGACGAATAGGCACGCAAAACGCCACGGCATACCGCCGTCCGCTTAAACCCGAACCCCCAAAGTTTTCAGACGGCCTCCATAGACCGAGGCCGTCTGAAAAGACATTTAGCCGCCAAACCAACCATGCGGGGCAAACAGTCCGCACGTCTGCCGGACAAACGCATAAACGGCAGGCCTAAAAGTTTGCCGAAGGGAAACATCCGCCCTGTCTGCATAAAGGCCGACCCGCTGCAGTATCCAGCCGCATCGCGCCGTCGCCTGCACGAACTGCTCCAATCCCGCCGAACCTGCTTTCAGACGGCCTTGGGGCATATTGAGGCCGTCTGAAAACCGAATAACGCGTATCCGCTTCACATCCCATCTATGCTATTGGGGGAATATATACAACACTCAAACCGTGAGGCCGTCTGAAAAATCATCCCGTCCCCCAAAAGATAAAACAATGAGCGATATTTCCAATTTTGCACGTCACAATGCCGTGAGCATGGTTGAATTTGCCGACTACCTGCGCGAGTGCCTGCCGCCCGTACAATGGCCCGAAGCGGAAGCAGAACGAGATACATGGCGGCAGCGGCTGCCTTACAGTCTGGTGGTAAAGCTGTTCTACCCGCAGCTCGATTTTGCCGAACGCTGGTGCTGGCTGACATTTGGCGAGTGTTTCGGCGAATGCCTCCAGCAGCAATCTGAATATCCCTCTTGCTTCGAACCGCTGCCGCATTGCCGCAACGGCCGTTGGCACGCCCACCGGCTGGCGAAGACCGGTTACGATTTCGGCTATTGCAAATAGCTGTTTGCCGAGGAAGAAGCCTTTCGCCGGTTTGCAGCCTTCATACCGGAAATCGGATTCGGCAAACATTACGGCTGAAAAGGCCGTCTGAAACATCGCTTTCACCCGATACGCAATCACCGCCCAGCCGCCGTTTTCAGACGGCCAAACAGCGGGAAACACAGCGTTCTATGGTAAGATCCGTCGGTTTTTCCGTATCTTCCGTCATCCATTTTTAAGAAAGCCGGCCGCTTTGGACTCGCTCAACACTTTCTTCCTCATCATCGCCCTGCTGTTGTTCATCAGCGTCGTCGCATCGCGTGTTTCTTCGCGTTTCGGCATGCCCCTGTTGCTGGTTTTCCTCGTCGTCGGCATGTTGGCGGGCGAGGAAGGTTTGGGCGGCATCAAATTCGACAACTTCGCCTTCGCCAACATGGTCGGCCAGCTCGCTTTGGCCATCATCCTGCTCGACGGCGGCCTGCGTACCAAATTCGACAGTTTCCGCCTCGCCCTCAAGCCTGCCGCCGTTTTGGCTACTTGGGGCGTGATTGCCACCGTCGCCCTGCTCGGCATCTTCGCCACCTTTTTTCTCAATATCGACTGGAAATTGGGCGTATTGATGGCCGCCATTGTCGGCTCGACCGATGCGGCAGCGGTTTTCTCGCTGTTGCGCAGCAGCGGCGTGCGCCTCAATTCGCGTATTTCCGCCACCTTGGAGTTGGAGAGCGGCTGCAACGACCCAATGGCCATCCTGCTGGTCAGTGCCTTTATCGGCCTCATCATGAACCCTGCCGGAACCGACTCCGCCTCCATGCTGACACTGCTGGCCACCCAGCTCGGACTGGGACTGTTTTCCGGCTATGCGGCAGGTAAATTACTGGCGAAAATATTGGAACGCATCAGCCTGGCCGAAGGGCTGTACGCCATTTTAATCGCCTCGGGCGGCCTGCTCGTGTTCGCCGTTACCAACCTGCTCGGCGGCAGCGGCTTTCTGGCGGTATATTTGGCAGGCGTGTTCATCGGCAACTCGCGCAACAGCTCCACCGAACACGTTTTGAATGTGATGGACGGCCTGGCCTGGCTGGCCCAGGCATCGATGTTCCTCGTCCTCGGCCTGCTGGTCAGCCCCGCCAGACTGATTGAAACCGGCCCCAAAGCCGTCGTCATCGCCGCCTTCCTCATCTTCGCCGCCCGCCCCCTAGCCGTCTGGACTTCGCTCAAGTTTTTCAGCTACCGGTCGCGCGAAGTCGCCTACATCAGCTGGGTCGGACTGCGCGGCGCCGTACCGATTACCCTTGCCATCACGCCCGTGATGATGAACGTGCCCGGCTCCCTGATGCTGTTCGACGTTGCCTTCGCCGTCGTCATCCTCTCGCTGCTGATTCAAGGTGCAACCATCCCGTTTTTCGCCCGCCTGTTGAAAGTCGATTTACCGCCCAAGCCGGAACCGCTGTCGCAACGTGAAATCTGGTTAGCCGACAAACTGGCCGTATCCCTGCAATCGTTCAAAGTCGAGGCTAATTCCGACGCGGAAGATAGCCACCCGTCCGCCATGACGCGCGACAGGTTTTCAGACGGCCGCATCTTTGCCCTGCTCCGCAACGGCGAAAACATAGCCGTCCTACCCAGCACGAAGATGAAGGCAGGCGACATCGTATGGTTCATCCTCGACGAACAGCTGGGCGATGACTTCGCCCAGCAATTTGCCGGCAACAACCACGGCGAACAAACCTTCTTCGGTGCATTCAACCTGAACCCCGAAGCCATTGTCGGCGACCTTGCCGAAGCCTACGGCCTGCCCGTGGACGAACACGAACGCAACCTCCGCCTGGACGAACTGTTCAGACGGCGTTTCGGCGATATGCCCGTCGCAGGCGACTGCATTGATTTGAACGGCTTTAAAATCACAGTGAAAGAATTAGACAATAAAGCCCAGATTCGCCAGCTTGGCTTGAAAATTCCGGATTGAGGCATTGCCATACCGTGAGTTGGCCAAAACCGGCAAGGTATCAATCAAACAGATGAAAATATAAATTTGGAAAAAACATGAATTTGGGAAAATCATTTATTTGAACCATTATGTTCCCCAATCAGGCAGAAATTCAACGTGAATATTTAAACGGTCTATTTATCCATAACTATCAGCCATCAAAAGCCAAATTCCTCACACAGCAGGACTGCCCAATCTTACGAAATTGTGGTTTGTGATGTTTATGGTTTCCCAACTTAATATCCGGAATCAAGCTGGTTTACTGTAGTAAAAATCCAAACTCAATCCTGCAATTTGAAATTCTAAGACTGAAAATAAAAAAACCGCATCATAATTTGATGCGGTTTTCTTTTAATAAAAGCATCACTCGGCAGCGGCAACTACTGCTACGGTAACTTTTGCTACTGCATCGCTGTGCAATGCAATTTCCACTTCGTATTCACCGATGGCTTTAAACGGGCCTTCAGGCAAACGAACATTGGCTTTTTCTGCTTTGATGCCGCTTGCCACAATGGCTGAAGCAATGTCGGCATTGGTAACGGAACCGAACAGACGGCCATCTACGCCGGCTTTTTGGGCCACTGTGATGACTTGTCCGTCCAATTTCTCTTTGCGGGCCAAAGCATCGGCAAGAATTTCAGCCTGACGGGCTTCCAATTCGGCACGGCGTGCTTCGAATTCGGCTTTATTGGCCTCTGTTGCGCGTTTGGCTTTACCTTGCGGGATGAGGAAGTTGCGGGCATAGCCGTTTTTCACGGTTACGATATCGCCCAAGTTGCCCAAACCACCGATTTTTTCTAACAGAATAATTTGCATGATCTACGCTCCAAAATTATTTGTGTTGGTCGGTATAAGGCAGCAACGCCAAGAAACGGGCGCGTTTTACGGCAACAGCCAGTTGGCGTTGGTAGTACGCTTTGGTTCCGGTGATGCGGGCAGGAATGATTTTGCCGTTTTCAGTAATGAAATCTTTCAGCAAATCAACTTGTTTGTAATCCACTTCTTGGATTTTTTCAGCCGTAAAACGGCAGAATTTTCTACGTTTGAATGTTTGACGAGCCATGTCGTTTAACCTTTATATTCTTGAATGTTCTGTATCCGCAGTATCGGCTTTGGATAACGCAGGCCGGCTGCGGCTAAAAAACCGCTGACCTGTACGGCCCAATCCTGCCGACCCTGCCAAACCAAAGCCTCCTTACCGACTATCCTGGCCGCTATTTCAAGCTTTGCCAGACATTTTTCACCGTTCTCATTTTGCCAAGATTCATGCTTCAGCATTAAATCCAACACAGGCACGCCTGCGGGCGTATAACGGATGATGCCGCATTTTTCGATACGGGCGGTAAGGGTCAGGGAGTTGTCCAATTATGCTTCGGCAGTTTCTTGCTGTTGTTTCAACAGGTTTTTCGACTTCTCTTCTTTCATCATTGGAGAAGCGTCGGTAACTGCATGTTTGGTCTGAATAGTCAGATGACGCAGTACGGCATCGTTGAAACGGAAACCGGTCTCCAATTCTTCAATAACGGCCGGAGTGGCTTCAATGTTCATCAGAACATAATGTGCTTTATGAATTTTGTTGATAGGGTATGCCAACTGGCGGCGGCCCCAGTCTTCCAAACGGTGGATTTTACCGTTGTTTTCGGTTACCAGTGCTTTGTAGCGTTCAACCATAGCGGGTACTTGCTCGCTTTGATCAGGGTGAACGATAAACACGATCTCGTAATGACGCATGTTATCTCCTTACGGTTTAAAGACAGCCTGCCGCCATGCGATTGCGGCAGACAAGGTTGCAAAACGTGGCATTATAGCTGCCAGACGTAGTTTGCGCAAGGGGCTAACTGCCTATATTGCCGAACAAATCGCCTGCAAACAAATCCGGTTCGCTCATTCTCGCGCGGCAATCGACCTTAATGTCCTCACTCACCCGACAGCAACACGGCAGAATCTCGCCGGGCGCGACAAACGCCAGCGGGAAATCTTCGTAGGACACCCTGCCGTCCAATATTTTGACGCGGCAGGAACCGCAATAGCCGCTGCGGCACTGGTATTCGACCTCGTGGCCGGTTCGCTCCAAGCCCTCCAATAAGGTTTCGCCCTCTTGAAGCTCGAAGGTTTTGTCGTGTGTGCTGATGAATGCCATATCGTTATTTGGGAACGAAAGGCCGTCTGAAAGTTTTCAGACGGCCTCAAAGACCATGAAACCACAGAAAAGCCGCAAAGCCCGATTACAGTTCGAAATCGCCCAAATCGTCCGCGCTGACTTCCGAATCGATCTGACCGATTAAGTAAGAAGAAATTTCCACTTCCTGCGGCGCGACCTGTACGTTGTCGGACGACAGCCACGCGTTAATCCACGGAATCGGATTTTGGGTGGCACCTTCGAATCCGGCAGGCAAGCCGACCGCCTGCATACGCAGGTTGGTGATATATTCGACGTATTGCGCCAAAATTTCCTTGTTCAGACCAATCATGGAACCGTCTTTAAACAGATAGGCTGCCCATTCTTTTTCCTGCTCCGCTGCTTTTTTGAAGAGTTTGAAACATTCGTCCTGCAATTCGACGGCGATTTCCGCCATCTCAGGGTCGTCAACACCGGCGCGCATCAGGTTGAGCATATGCTGGGTGCTGGTCAGGTGCAGGGCTTCATCACGGGCAATCAGCTTGATGATTTTGGCGTTGCCTTCCATCAACTCGCGCTCGGCAAAGGCGAACGAGCAGGCAAATGAAACGTAGAAACGGATGGCTTCCAACACGTTGACGCACATCAGGCAGAGATAGAGTTTTTTCTTCAACTCGCGCAAAGACACCGTAACGAGCTTACCGCCGACATTGTGCGTCCCTTCGCCCAACAGATTGTAATACTGGGTATATTCTATTAAATCATCGTAATAGCAGGCGATGTCTTCGGCGCGGGCGATGATGTATTCGTTCTGCACAATGTCGTCGAACACGACCGACGGGTCGTTGACGATATTGCGGATGATATGGGTATAGCTGCGCGAGTGGATGGTTTCGCTGAAACTCCACGTTTCAATCCAAGTTTCCAACTCGGGAATCGACACCAAAGGCAGCAAGGCAACGTTCGGACTGCGGCCTTGGATGGAGTCGAGCAGGGTTTGGTATTTCAGATTGCTGATGAAAATGTGTTTTTCGTGTTCGGGCAGGTTGGCGTAGTCGATACGGTCGCGCGACACGTCGATTTCTTCCGGCCGCCAGAAAAATGAAAGCTGCTTTTCAATCAGTTTTTCAAATACTTCGTATTTCTGCTGGTCATAACGGGCAACATTAACCGGCTGACCAAAAAACATCGGCTCTTTAAGCGCGTCGTTTTTGGCTTTCGGGAAGGTGCTGTAAGACATGGTCAAGTGTTCACAGGACATAGCGTTATTCTCTCTGTAAAACGGTTTTTCAGACGGCCTTCAACATCGAGGCCGTCTGAAAAGGATGATGATTGCAGTTTCAGGCTTAATGATCAGAAGGTTTTTTCAACAACCAAAACAGCACGGCCAACACAACGCCGGTCGCGACAAATCCCAGCAGCGGCTGGCGGCTGAAACCGAGCACCAGATAGCCGACACCGGCCGCACCGGCAACCGCCAATGCATATGGCAGCTGGGTGGTAACATGGTCCATATGGTTACACTGCGCACCGGTGGACGACAGAATGGTGGTATCCGAAATCGGCGAACAGTGGTCGCCGCATACCGCGCCCGCCATCACAGCCGACATGCACGGCACAATTAACGCAGCATCGACTTTTACCGCCATTGCCGCAGCAATCGGCAACATAATACCGAACGTCCCCCAGCTCGTGCCGGTGGCAAAGGCCATAATGCAGCCAAGTGCAAACAAAATCAGCGGCAGCAGGCCGGGATGAATGTTTCCGGCAACCAGCGTAGACAGATAATCGCCGGTATGCATTTGGCCGACCACGATACTGATCAACCACGCCAAAATCAGAATGGAGATGGCACCGAACATTGATTTCAGACCCCGCCACACCGCCGTGCCGTAATCACTTTTGCGTATCGTGCCGACGGTGCAAAGCAATACCGCCAACACACCCGAACTGCCGCCGACCACCAGCGACGTATTGACATCGGTTTTCTCAAACGCACCCAACAGGCTGAACGTTTCCAATTCGCGGCTGCCGGTGTAAAGCATGGCGGAAACCGTGGCACAAATCAGCACCAAAACCGGCACAATCAGGGCATAAACACGGCCTGCCTGCCCGTTTGCGGACGGCGCATGGGTATGCGCATCCTCTTTTAAAGCATTGCGCTCGAAACGGGCCATCGAACCGATGTCGTAAGAGAACCACGCCGTAACAAACACCATCAGCAACGCAAACAGGGCGTAATAATTCATCAGGCTCATCGCCGTGAAAATACCCATCGGCGTATATCCGTCGATATTGTACATCACCAGCAAGCCTGACAAAGTGGCGATAATCGACGCCCCCCAACTTGAAACCGGCATCAGTACGCACATCGGTGCGGCGGTAGAATCGAGAATATAGGCCAGTTTTGCGCGGGAAACGCGGAATTTGTCGGTAACGGGGCGCGCAATCGCGCCGACGGCCAAACTATGGAAGTAATCGTCGATAAAGGTAACGAATACCAAACAGGCGGTCAGCATTTTTGCACCGCGCCGCGATTTGATGCGCTGCTGCGCCCACTCGGCAAAAGCCTGATTGCTGCCGGAAAAAGTCAGCAACGACGTAAATACGCCGAGCAAGAGCAAAAACAGCAGGATTTTCGTTTTACCCCAGTCAAACGAGCCATCGGCATACACCAGCGACACCGTAATGTCTTTCAGGTGAAGCAGGCCGTCAAGCGGATTGCCTCCGGTCAGCATTAACGCACCGACAACGATGCCTATGCTCAGCGACAACAATACGCGGCGGGTAATCACGGCCAATGCCAGCGCGAGAAACGGCGGCACAACCGACCAAAAGGAGTGGCTATAGTCTAGGAGTTGTATGATGATTCTCCCAAAAGGTTCGTTAATCGGGCTGCGGCGCAAACTCAGCCGCAGCAGTCGGTACGGAGCCGCAACGTTTAGGCGGCTGAAAGGCCGCCATTGTATCGTTAATTGCCGTTTATGTGTAAAGAAGAGTTAAAGCGGAGAAATTTTCAGACGGCCTTTACGAGCGGTAAGGCCGTCTGAAAACTCCCCCCTTCATCAAATCTTACAAGCCCCGCCCGCACAGCCGTCATCCTGAATATCGGTCTGCGTATCGTCCGCGCCGTCGCGGGTGTTGTGGTAGTACAGGGTTTTGACGCCGTATTTGTAGGCGGTCAGCAAGTCTTTGAGCATTTGTTTCATGGAAACTTTGTTGCCTTCGAATTTGCCCGGGTCGTAGGCGGTGTTGGCGGAAATCGCCTGATCGACGAATTTTTGCATCACGCCGACAAGTTTCAGGTAGCCTTCGTTGCCCGGAAGCTGCCATAGGGTTTCATAGGCGTCTTTCAGGGCTTCAAACTCCGGCACGACTTGTTTCAAAATACCGTCTTTCGATGCTTTGACCGTTACCAATCCGCGCGGTGGCTCGATGCCGTTGGTGGCGTTGGCGATTTGCGAACTGGTTTCAGACGGCATGAGTGCGGTCAGAGTGGAGTTGCGCAGGCCGTATTTGACGATGTCGGCGCGCAGGCTTTCCCAGTTGCACAACAGCGGTTCGCTGCACACGGCATCCAAGTCTTTTTTGTAGGTGTCGATGGGCAGTTTGCCTTGCGAATAAACAGTTTGGTTGAACAGCGGACATGCACCGTATTCTTTGGCAAGGTTCACCGATGCTTTGAGCAGGTAATACTGCATGGCTTCAAAGGTGCGGTGGGTCAGGCCGAGCGCGGAATCGTCGCTGTAACGGACGCCGTTTTTCGCCAGATAGTAGGCGTAGTTGATGACACCGATGCCGAGCGTGCGGCGGTTCATGGTCGCGGTGCGGCCGGCTTCAACCGGATAGTCTTGATAATCCAGTAAAGCATCGAGTGCGCGCACGGTCAAATCGGCAAGCCCTTCCAACTCGTCCAAGCCGTTTAATGCGCCCAAGTTGAAGGCAGACAAGGTACACAAGGCAATTTCGCCGTTCGGGTCGTTGATGTTGTCCAGCGGTTTGGTCGGCAGGGCGATTTCCATGCACAGATTGGACTGGTGTACGGGCGCAACGCGTGGGTCAAATGGGCTGTGCGTGTTGCAGTGGTCAACGTTTTGGATGTAGATACGTCCTGTTCCGGCGCGTTCCTGCATCAGCGTGGAGAACAAATCGGTAGCCGACAAAGTGCGCTTGCGGATATTCGGGTCTTGCTCGTATTTCGTGTAGAGACGCTCGAATTCGTCTTGGTCGGCAAAGAACGCGTCGTACAGGCCGGGGACTTCGTTGGGCGAAAACAGCGTAATGTTGCCGCCTTTAATCAGGCGGGTGTACAGCAGGCGGTTGATTTGCACGCCGTAATCAAGCTGGCGGATGCGGTTGTCTTCCACGCCGCGGTTGTTTTTCAACACCAACAGGCTTTCGGCTTCGATGTGCCACAAGGGATAGAACAAAGTTGCCGCGCCGCCGCGTACGCCGCCCTGCGAGCAGGATTTGACCGCCGCTTGGAACATTTTGAAAAACGGAATGCAGCCGGTGTGTTGCGCTTCGCCGCCGCGGATTTCGCTGCCCAAACCGCGAATACGTCCGGCGTTAATGCCGATGCCCGCGCGTTGGGAAACGTATTTCACAATCGCGCTGGTGGTAGCATTGATGGAATCCAGACTGTCGTCGCATTCAATCAATACGCAGCTTGAGAACTGGCGCGTAGGCGTGCGCACGCCGCTCATAATCGGGGTTGGCAGCGATACTTTAAACGTAGAAACAGCGTCGTAAAAACGTTTGACGTAATCCAAGCGCGTCTCTCTCGGGTATTTGCTGAAGAGGCACATCGCCACCAAGATGTATAAAAACTGCGGCGTTTCATAAATCTGGCGGGTCACGCGGTTCTGCACCAGATATTTGCCTTCAAGCTGCTTCACAGCGGCATACGAGAAGGTCATGTCGCGGCTGTGGTCGATATAGACATTCAGCTCGTCAAACTCTTCGTGGCTGTAATCTTCGATGATGTGGCGGTCGTATTTGCCCGCATCGGTAAGTTTTTTAACGTGGTCGAAGAGATGCGGCGGTTCAAACTCGCCGTAAGCGATTTTGCGCAGGTGGAAAATCGCCAGACGCGCGGCGAGATATTGATAGTCGGGCGTATCCTGCGAAATCAGGTCGGCAGCCGCCTTGATAATGGTTTCGTGGATGTCGTCGGTGCGGATGCCGTTGTAAAACTGGATGTGCGATTTGAGCTCGACTTGCGATACGGAAACGTTTTTCAAGCCTTCCGCCGCCCAAGTAACGACACGGTGGATTTTGTCTAAGTCGATATTTTCCAAACGTCCGTCGCGCTTGGTTACTTTAATGCTTGCAGCGGCATTCATGCGTTACCCTTCCAACAATCAAAATACTAGATGTAGTATGGTTTATTCTCTCAAACTACAATATATCGTATTTTGCACACCGCCGACAGCTTGACAAAACACTGGCATACGGCTTAGAGAAGCCCCTCCGAACAGCATAGGTTTCCGCCTAATCGACGCTGCACATGAATGCATGCCTCCGCCTTACCTGCCCAATCGAATACGTTAAAGTTTGTAATGACCGCATGATGCAGGGGCGTATATGCAACAGCAGTACCATAAAATAATAAAAAGCAGTCCTTTCAGACGGCTTGAAACTACAAAAAATTATTGAATTCAAACATATTAGCCTGCACCCCCATTTCTTTCCCATTCCCGCCCCATCCGGCCTGGCACTTTAACGGCAATGTAAAAAAACATTAAAATACCGCCCGAAAACCGAAACGGACTACTAAATCCGTAATAATGGCGGCACACGGGCAACCGCCCGCGTATTTCGTTGAACTCATTAAACAAAGGAAACGATTATGAAAAAACTGCTTATTCTGACCGCCGCACTGTCTTTGGCTGCCTGCTCCAGCACGTGGAGCGGTGTAAAGCGAGACACTTCCCACAACGTCAGCCGCACGAAAGAGGCCGTAAAAGACGGGGGTAACGCGGTCGGCCGCGGCATCTCCCATGTCGGCGAAAAAATTGAAAACGCCACTGAATAATTAACGCGGAAGGCCGTCTGAAAACCAACACCGAAGTTTTCAGACGGCCTTTTCCAACCTCCAACCATAACACAAACCGCTATGAAATCCTTTACCCAGCTTACCGCCCTTGTCGCCCCACTCGACCGCGTGAACGTCGATACCGACGCCATCATCCCCAAACAATTTTTAAAATCCATCAAACGAAGCGGCTTCGGCCCCAACGCCTTTGACGAATGGCGTTACCTCGACCACGGCGAGCCGGGCATGGACAACAACAAACGCCCGCTGAACCCCGATTTCTCGCTGAACCAGCCGCGTTACCAAGGCGCACAAATCCTGCTCACGCGCAAAAACTTCGGCTGCGGCTCCTCGCGCGAACACGCCCCTTGGGCATTGGACGACTACGGTTTCCGCGCCGTCATCGCCCCTAGCTTCGCCGACATCTTCTTCAACAACTGCTACAAAAACGGCCTGCTGCCTATCGTTTTGACAGAAGAACAGGTTGACCAGCTTTTCAAAGAAGTCGAAGCCAACGAAGGCTATCAGCTCTCCATCGACCTTGCCGAGCAAACCCTGACCACCCCGAGCGGCGAAATATTCACATTCGACATTACCGAACACCGCAAACACTGCCTATTAAACGGCTTGGATGAAATCGGCTTAACCCTGCAACACGCCGACGAAATCCGCGATTTCGAAGAAAAACGCCGCCAAAGCCAACCTTGGCTGTTTAACGGTTAAAACCGGCAGATGCGCGGGGTAAGCATGATGTGGAAAAACTTTTGCAAACAGGCCTTTTGTTTCGTACTGTTTTTCCTAAGTATGGCTTTCGTCCAATTGCTGCGCGACGGCGGCATTTCTCCCCGTGAATGGGCGGCGGCAGGCGCAATGTCCGTGTGGCTGCAACTATTGGCACTGTCCCGAAAGCGGCAGTCCAAAATATGGGTTGCGTTGCCGACGGCGGCAGGAATGGTCATGTATATCGCAATCCTAATGATATTCGAACGCCAAACTCTGTTGTCCGAATTGCCGTCCAAGCTGGCAACATTGATCATCTTGTCTGTTTTATCGGTAGCAGTAACGGTTTTGTATCGTGCTGATACAGATTGAATTGAGATGAATATGATGAAAAAAATTTCCACCATCCTAACCTTTTTGTTTGCATTTGCCGCCCTGCCAGCCGCTGCTGGGGGATAAAGACTGCAGACCAAGCCGTATTCCAAGTCATCCAATCGGTTGAAAGGCACAAACTCACAACGCTGAAACCCGAATGCCTGATGTTTATGGCGGAGAAAACCAAACAAGGCTACACGGTGGACGTGCGCGAAAAACACGATGCCCAATGCGGCGGCGACCCAGCAACCGCTCCGCGTTTGTTTAGTTATGAAATCGACCGGCGCAGCGGCAAAATGAAAACCGATGCCGCCGCACCCGATAGCGAATGGACGGGCGAATACCACGCCATCGATTGAAAATAATGTGCAGGCTGCTTTCCCATTGCCAAAAAGCAACCTGCACTTTTACGGAAGCCCGATTGATTCTGAGCACGATGATTATCCCGCCGAATCAGGTTTTGTACTATAACGGCATTGGCAAACCAATATAATTGGTTTTGGATGAAGCAGTGTCGTTCAGCCGGATAAAAGATAGCAAATTTGGGTGGCACAGGCCGTCTGAAAAAGCGGTATACATAACCGGCAAACTCTGGATAGCGGCATTCCTGTTTTTCAGACGGCCGAATCCGCTTTACAGATGGAGGACTTCCAAAATTCCATACCTGCTTCTGCTGCTGTCTTTTTTATGTTCCCACGCTGAAGAGCGGAAAGATAGAGATGATGAAACGACCATTTTTACCGTTGCTGGCCCTTTTCCTGTTGGCAGGCTGCCAACGGGACGCTGCCGTTTCCGAGCCAACCGCACTATCCGGTGCTGTTTCCTCATCCGCCGTTCCGTGTGGCAAACTGGGCAAGCCCGCCGACATCGACGACCTATTGCAACAAATCCGCTCGGAACTCGGTAGCACCTGCCTGTTTGATTTGAGTGCACAGCAGCTGGAAACAGCATGGGGCATAAAAGTGTTCGATTTTCGAGGCCTGAACCGGGAACAGATCAGGGAGCTGGATATTCAGGCCAATGCCTTCCGCAAAACGGAAAACGCCTTCTACATCCTCCGCCTGCCGCCCAACCCCGACCACAACACCGCCGGCTATCCCTTCACCTACACCGATGAAATCCATATTGAAGCCGGCGACAAACTGATGGCAGAAAAAGGATTCGGTATCGGCCGCGACAGCACACGCCAGCGTTTCCCCACCTCGTTTCCACCGCCGGACTACATTGGGATACCGATGGAAATCAATGTGGGGCTCAATCCCGCTTTCAGTGAAAAACCGCTCATGCCCAGCGATTTACATTTGTTCGCCGCGCACGTCTAGTCCAACCCGGATAAGAAGCCGGAATTGCCGCACATGATGATTTTTGCCCACATGGACGGTATACCGAATGAAATTGTCGTCTACCGCCAAGCGCTTTCGGTAAGCTATCCTTTTTACTGCAACAATTTGGAAAGATGCGGTGGGAGGTATCGGCAATGGTATGAGCAGTATCAGAGCGATAAGGCGGCGCAGTAAAACGAATCAACAAGAATTCGGATAAAGCAGGCCGTCGCAGTGTCGGTTTTCATTCAACGATATAAAGGACAGACAATGAGCAGCGAACAACTCAGATCCCTCGTCTTCGCCGCTACCCGCGCGCCCTCCGGCCACAACTCGCCTCGCTCATTTTCAGGTAGCCTCATATGAAAACATTATCCGATCTCATCAACACCAACGACCCCGCATGGCCACTGATTCAAGAATGGCTTGCCGAAGCCACCAATCCCGTGGAAATCCTGCCGCGCAACCCTGCCGCCGCAGAAACCGAACTCTTAAAAAACCAAGTAACCACCCGTTCCGTAATGGGTGCGGTAGTGTATGAAACCGGCGGCATCCTGATCGACCACGGCTGGCTGCGTATCCTAGGTTCCGGCAGCGCCAAACTGCCTCGCGGACTGGGAAGCTGGAATCTCGGCCGCACCCAATCCGAACCTGCCGCGCCCGCGCCCTATTACCTGATTGCCGATGATGCCGCAGGCGGCTACTTTGCCATCAATGGCGGCGGATTGGACGGGACACCTGGCAATGTTTTCTACCTCCCGCCGGATACGCTCGAATGGGAAGATTGCGAAAAAGGCTATGGCGATTTTTTGCATTGGGCATTGGTAGGCGACCTGCAGATGTATTATGAAAACCTACGCTGGCAGAATTGGCGCGAAGAAATCCGCGATTTGAGTGGCGACAGTGTTTATACGTTCTTCCCATTTTTATGTACTGAAGAAGGTGGCAACATAAACCAAGTCAGCCGTAAACCTATCCCCATTGCCGAACATTATGCTTTCACTTTAGATTTACAAAAAACCATCCTGTAAGCAATGCTTTTTCAGACAGCCTTTCCAAACAAAAAACCATGATTACCGACACCATCTCCAATGCCGCACGCTACGCCGCGTTGCACCCCGACTTCGCCGACGCCATCCGACTGTTGCAAACGCTGGATTTCGCCGCCCTGCCCGACGGACAAGTGCCGTGCGCAAACCCGAACATCCGCCTCTTTATCGGCAGCAAACCGATGAGGAGCAAAGCCGATGCCAAGCCCGAAGCGCATTTGAAACACATCGACATCCAAGTCCCCATCAGCGGGGAAGAAACCTACGGCTGGATAGACAGAGGCCGTCTGAAAAACGGTTTGGGCTACGACGAAAAGCGCGACATCGAATTTTTCGACTGCGAACCGGAAACCTGGCTCACGCTCCAACCGGGCGAGTTCACCCTCTTCTTTACCAATGACGCACACGCCCCGCTGGTGGGCGGAGAAAAAACCATACGCAAAGCCGTTTTTAAAATCTGTGTTGCAGAATAAGGAGCCTGAGATGTCATTTTGGAAAAAACTGTTCGGTGGCAAGCCCAAACTCATGGATTGGCGCGACTTCTGCCAACATTTCGCCGATGCGGCAAACCGCGAACCGGGCGTGTCGGCAGTCATCGAGTGGGCGGACACGCTGCGCGACACCTATATCGCGATTACCGCCCAAGGAGAGGCCGAATCGGGCAGGCTGTACGTCGCCAACGCCTACGCGCAATACAGCCAAGACCCCGACGGCTTGGACGGGTTGCTGACCGCCCATCTGACCGCTATGCGGCAAATGGCATCGGCAATACAAGAGTCTGCCGCCATTGAAAGCGGGCAAATCCGCATCACGCTGAAAAACGCGGCCTGGCTGGACGAAATGCGGGAACTAAACGGCCCGTCAACCGAAGAATTGCCGCTTTGCGAACCGCTAGCCGGCGACATCCTGCTGGTGTACATGCTGGATTTGAGTACCGCCATGCGCTCGATGACGCAGGCCGACGCCGACAAATTGGGCTTGTCCGACCGTACCAAACTGCGTGAAACCGCATTGGACAATATCCGCCGCCTGATCAGGCAGGACGGCCTCGAAACCGACCGCGCCGAAGGGCACAGCCTGTGCCAAATCCGCTTGGACGGCTTTTACGATACCGCGCTGGTGCTGCTGCTGGACGAAATCCTTCATGACAATGACGTTTTGGCCGCCAACCCCGTCTTCTCCGTTCCCGCCCGCGACGCGCTTTTGCTGTGCAACCCCGCCGATGAAGAGAGCCTGTACGCGCTGGCCGATTTGACACGGCAGGCATATGACGAATCGGCTTATACCGTATCCGACATCCTGTATCAGTATCACAAAGGCAGCATCAGCATTTTCCAAAGCCATTGAACGGCAAAAGGCCGTCTGAAAGAAAATTTTTCAGACGGCCTTCCGTTATAATCCGCATTTCAGACGGCCTGCCGTCGGAAACTCCCCCAACCAAACAAGGAAACCCGAAATGACCAAACAAATCGCCATCCTGCCCGGAGACGGCATCGGCCCCGAAATTACCGCCCAAGCCGTGCGCGTACTCGACAAACTGATTTCAGACGGCCTGGACGCACGTTACGAATACGTCCCCTTGGGCGGTGCGGCCTACGACCAATACGGCCACCCCTATCCCGAATTTACGCAAAACCTGTGCCGTGCCGCCGACGCCGTGCTGCTCGGCGCGGTCGGCGGGCCACAATACGACACACTCGAACGCCCGCTGCGCCCCGAACGCGGCCTCTTGGCCATCCGCAAAGACTTGGGTCTGTTTGCCAACCTGCGCCCCGCCGTTTTATACAAAGAACTTGCCGACGCCTCCACATTAAAACCCGAAGTCGTGGCCGGACTGGATATCCTCATCGTGCGCGAACTCACCGGCGACATCTACTTCGGCGAACCGCGCGGCATCCGCACGCTGGAAAACGGCGAACGCGAAGGCTACAACACCATGAAATACAGCGAATCCGAAATCCGCCGCATTGCCAAAATCGCCTTCGAAGCGGCACAAAAGCGCAACAAAAAACTCTGTTCCGTCGATAAGGCCAACGTACTGGAAACCACCGAATTGTGGAAAGAAATCTTCAACGAAGTTTCCAAAGATTATCCCGACGTCGAACTTTCCCACATGTATGTGGACAACGCCGCCATGCAGCTGGTGCGCGCGCCCAAACAGTTTGACGTGATTGCCACCGGCAATATTTTCGGCGATATTTTGAGCGACCAGGCCTCCATGCTCACCGGTTCCATCGGCATGCTGCCCTCCGCCTCGCTGAACGAAAGCGGCAAAGGCCTGTACGAACCGTCGCACGGCTCCGCACCCGACATCGCCGGACAAGACAAAGCCAACCCGCTGGCCACCATCCTCTCGCTGGCCATGCTGCTGCGCTACAGCCTGAACGACGAAGCCCGCGCGCAACAAGTCGAAAACGCCGTACAAAAAGTGTTGGAACAAGGCCTGCGTACCGCCGACATCATGCAGGACAGAGGCAAACTCGTCTCCTGCTCCGAAATGGGCAGCGCAGTCGTCGCCGCACTTTAAAACCTAAAAGAGGCCGTCTGAAAACACCGTTTTGCCAAACCAACGCCGCCCTCCCGTTTTCAAACGGCCTGCACCTCACCCGAAACCTAACGACGAAAAGGCTAAACATGAACATCAAAATCCTGCTTCCCACCTTAGCCGCCGCCTTCCTCTTAAGTGCCTGCGGCAGTATCGTCCCGAAACCTCAAACCGATCTGTTTACGATTGCCAAATTTGAAAGCGACAACAGCATCGTCAGCCAAATCAGCAATCCCGAACGGCAAATTATCGCCTACTACGACAACAATCACCGAGAGAGTGCCAAGCCTGCCAAAGGCGGCTACTACCGCATGCTGCTGGGCCGCACTGCCGAAGGCCGCGCCATCATCCAAGATTTTTATCAAGACAACGGAATGCGCCAAATTTCCCCCGTCATCATTCCCGACGATCAAAAATTGAAGCTGACCACCCCGCCCGAAATCGGGCTGAACGGCAAAATGGCCGTATACAGCCGTAAAGGCCGTCTGCAAAGCATAGGCCTCTATGAAAACGGCCGCATCATCGAAGAATGGGAATACGACCTCAAAAACCGTCTGATCAGCCATACCTACGGTACCCAAAGAAGTGCCAACCGCGCCATCTACGGAGAAAACGGCAAGCTGCTCCACAACCTCACATACCAAGCAAACACCGGTATCGAATCGAAGTTTTACCGCCCGGACGGCAGCCTGATGTACACCGCCCGCTACGATAAGGCAACAGACAAGCAAAGCATCTTGGATGCCCAGGGCAACCCCGCATCGCAAGAATTGCAGGATGAGGGCAAACGCCTCGTCATGCAGCGTATGGACGAATTGGACAAATTGTTAAAATCAGACGAATAAACCCATCCGCCAATCGAGGCCGTCTGAAAACCCGCCTCCGAACCGCCGCAGGATTTTTCAGACGGCCTCCTTCCCCATCCCGCAGCATTTCTTATCATGCTGCATTTCATATAAAATACCGCCTGCAAAGGCCGTCTGAAACCAAGGTCGCACCAACCGATACCTTTTCAGGCGGCCTTCTCCAAACACCAGCCAATCAAAGGAATACAAAAATGCCAGACTACCGCTCCAAAACCTCCACCCACGGCCGCAACATGGCGGGTGCCCGCGCATTGTGGCGCGCCACCGGCGTGATGGAAACCGACTTCGGCAAGCCCATCATCGCCGTTGCCAACTCGTTCACCCAATTCGTGCCCGGCCATGTCCATCTGCACAACATGGGTCAACTGGTTGCCCGTGAAATCGAAAAAGCGGGCGCAATCGCCAAAGAATTCAACACCATCGCCATCGACGACGGCATCGCCATGGGACACAGCGGCATGTTGTACTCCCTGCCCAGCCGCGATTTGATTGCCGACTCCATCGAATACATGGTCAACGCCCACTGCGCCGACGCGCTGGTATGCATTTCCAACTGCGACAAAATTACCCCCGGAATGCTGATTGCCGCCATGCGCCTGAACATCCCGACCATCTTCGTTTCCGGCGGTCCAATGGAAGCGGGCAAGGTCATCGGCGTGGCCAACATCCAGCCCGAACGCCGCTTGGACTTGATTGACGCCATGATTGAATCGGCGGACGACAATATCAGCAACCAACAGGTCGAAGAAGTTGAGCAAAACGCCTGCCCAACCTGCGGCTCCTGCTCCGGTATGTTCACCGCCAACTCCATGAACTGCCTGACCGAAGCGCTCGGCCTGTCCCTGCCCGGCAACGGTTCCTACCTCGCCACCCACGCCGGCCGCAAGGAATTGTTTCTCGAAGCAGGCCGCATGATTGTCGAAATCACCAAACGCTATTACGAGCAAGACGACGAGACCGTGTTGCCGCGCAGCATCGCCACCAAGAAGGCGTTTGAAAACGCCATGACCATGGACATCGCCATGGGCGGCTCCACCAACACCATCCTGCACTTGCTCGCCGTTGCCAACGAAGCGGGCGTGGATTTCAAAATGGCCGACATAGACCGCTTAAGCCGCATCGTGCCCTGCATCTGCAAAACCGCGCCCAACAACCACGACTACTACATGGAAGACGTGCACCGCGCGGGCGGCATCTTCGCCATCCTGAAAGAATTGGACAAAGCAGGCAAACTGCACACCGACGTGTACACCATCCACGCGCCAACATTGAAAGACGCGATTGAACAATGGGACGTGATCAATCCCGAAAACACCCGCGCCATCGAACGTTTCAAAGCCGCACCGGGCGGCGTACGCACCACCCAAGCGTTCTCGCAAAACCGCATGTGGAAAACCCTCGACCTCGACCGCGAAAAAGGCTGCATCCGCAACGTCGAACACGCCTACTCGCAGGACGGCGGTTTAGCGGTCTTGTTCGGCAACATCGCCGAGCGCGGCTGCGTAGTGAAAACCGCAGGCGTGGACGAGAGCATCCTCAAATTCACCGGCCGCGCCCGTGTGTTTGAAAGCCAAGAAGCCGCCGTCGAAGGCATTTTGGGCAACCAAATCGTCGCCGGCGACATCGTCATCATCCGCTACGAAGGCCCGAAAGGCGGCCCGGGCATGCAGGAAATGCTGTATCCGACTTCCTATCTGAAATCCAAAGGCTTGGGCAAAGCCTGCGCCTTGCTGACTGACGGACGCTTCTCCGGCGGCACATCAGGCCTCTCCATCGGCCACGCTTCGCCCGAAGCAGCGGAAGGCGGCGCCATCGGCTTGGTGCACGAAGGCGACACCATCGAAATCGACATCCCCAACCGCAGCATCAACCTGAAAGTGTCCGACGAAGAACTCGCAAAACGCCGTGCCGAAATGGAAGCGCGCGGCAGCAAAGCGTGGAAACCGGAAAACCGCGACCGCTACGTCTCCGCCGCATTAAGGGCTTACGGTGCGATGGCGACTTCCGCCGACAAAGGCGCGGTGCGCGACGTATCGCAAATCGAGCGATAAAACAGTGCGGTAATAAAGATTTTCAGACGACCATACGGTATCGTAGGTCGTCTGAAAATCTATTATCGTTCCAACAATACCTAGAAAGGACGCTGAAATGATTGACACACTGGTTGAGACCTTTGCAAAATCCCCCCCAAAATCCCCTAAAGTCCCACCAAGA
>NZ_KV790797.1:0-24659 GCF_001807735.1 Neisseria sp. HMSC31F04
GGGAGGGAGAAGGAATTTTGCAAAGGTCTCGGTTTATATGTTTTTCAGACGGCCTTTTTGCAAAATTGTAAACATTTTCTGTCCGATCATGCTGCATAAACGCCGAAAAAGGCCGATAATATGCGCCGAAACATCTTCCGCTATTATGGCAATTGTGATGAATACAAAGGGCGGAGAAACGTGATTGTGAAACCCGCTATACCAGCATCGATGCAAAAATTGCTTTGGACAAAAGCCGTCCTTCAGCCTCAGGTGTATGGGCATTAAGCGTAACGGTGAAGGGGGTGGATGGTAGAAAGCGTTATAAAAATCAGAAGTATGTGATTCCTTTCAACGGCAAGACGCACGTTGCGCCAAAAAGCTATCCACTCAATGTTAAATATTGAGGCCGTTTGATTTTTGTCGGAAAACGCTTAAAACCGCGCATTCCGTATTGAAAATGGAATCCTTGTGAAAGACTGATTGAAAACAGCAAGGAAATAGGCTTTTAAGCAGTAAAGGTCGTTTGAAAACTGCAGCCAAAAAGCTGAAACTAGAGGATAATACCGCCCTGAAAATTCATCCCATAATGTTTTGCCAAGATTGAAGACGTATTCTGTCAAACTGACCGCCAGTGTCTTCAAACTTGTATAAGGCAGTTGGAAAACTAAGAAGTAGCTTATTCACTCACGATTTTATAGAAAGAAACTGTTATGCAAAAAAAACACCTGATTTTTCTTTTTGCTGCCTTTGTTGCTGCGCCTGTGTTGGCAAAACCTGTTGTTGTTCAAGAAGCACAACTACTCGGTAAATGGCAGTGCGTTGATTATGATGGAACCCTGAGGACGTTTACTTTTGGCAGTGAGCAAAAAGTAAGTGCGATTGTGGATGCGAATTTTCCTTCACCTGATGATGAAACCCTAGCTTATCGGGTGTTTGCAGACGGTACTTGGACGGTGAACGGAGGGAAAATTGGTTTGAATATTAAAACCACCGATGTTCAAAGACAACACAGTATGGCTAAAATTCGCACCATCCCGTGGCGTGTAGTGGATAAGGAAATGTTTGCTCGTATTAGAAACGACATTGGTAACTCAAATAAATTGCAAATGCAGATTAAAAAAATCGGGAATAACAGCCTAAGCGTCCGTATGCAGGGCGATAGACAAGATATGGCTTGCCGTAAGGCGTAAATTTATTGAATTGCCCAAGAGAACGTTATCGGGGCTAAATATCTCATCAAGTTTTGTTTCATTTTTGCGCTAGCAACGTGTATCGATTAAACCTTCAAAAAAGGAAATCCCCATGCCTTCCATCAAACGCGCCCTGATCAGCCTATCCGACAAGACAGGCGCAGTCGAATTTGCCCAAACCCTGCACAAACTCGGTGTTGAAATCCTTTCCACTGGCGGCACGGCGAAGCTGCTTGCCGATGTGGGTGTTCCGGTGATTGAAGTCGCCGACTACACCGGTTTTCCCGAAATGCTCGACGGTCGCGTGAAAACGCTGCATCCGAAAATCCACGGCGGTATTTTGGGTCGGCGCGATTTGGGCGAACACGTTGCCAAGATGGAAGAGCACGGCATCGGCAACATCGACCTCGTGTGCGTCAATCTTTACCCCTTCGCCGCCACCATCGCCAAGCCAAACTGCACGCTGGAAGACGCGATTGAAAACATCGATATCGGCGGCCCGACCATGGTGCGCTCCGCCGCGAAAAACTGGAAACACGTCGCCATCGTTACCGACACCGCCGACTTCCCCGCCATCGCCGCCGAAATGGAAGCCAACGGCGGCGCGTTGAGCGACAAAACCCGCTTCAACCTGTCGCGCAAAGCGTTCAGCCACACCGCCCAATACGACGGCATGATTTCCAACTACCTGACCTCGCTTTCAGACGACGTCTTGAGCGGCACGCCCGAAATCGGCGAATTCCCCAGCCAGTTCAACCAAAGCTGGATCAAAGTGCAAGACATGCGCTACGGCGAAAATCCACACCAGCGCGCCGCGTTCTACCGCGATGTGCACCCCGCCGCAGGCAGCCTCGCCGCATACAAACAACTCCAAGGCAAAGAATTGTCGTATAACAACATCGCCGATGCCGATGCCGCATGGGAAGCCGTCAAATCTTTCGACGCGCCCGCCTGCGTGATTGTGAAACACGCCAATCCGTGCGGCGTCGCCGTTGCAGCCGATACATTGACCGCCTACCAACTCGCCTACGCCACCGACACCACCAGCGCGTTCGGCGGCATCATCGCCTTCAACCGCGAAGTGGACGGCGCAACCGTGAAACAGATTACCGACAACCAGTTTATGGAAGTCCTGATGGCGCCGAAGTTCACCGCCGAAGCCCTCGAAATCGCCGCCGCTAAGAAAAACGTGCGCGTATTGGAAGTGCCTCTAGAAGCAGGCGCGAACCGCTTCGAACTCAAACGCGTCGGCGGCGGACTGTTGGTACAAACGCCCGACATCCACCGCATCAGCCGCGCCGATTTGAAAGTCGTCTCCAAACGCCAACCGACCGAGCAGGAGTGGAGCGATTTACTGTTCGTTTGGAACGTCGCAAAATACGTCAAATCCAACGCCATCGTGTTCGGCAAAGGTGGTCAAACCTACGGCATCGGCGCAGGTCAAATGAGCCGTGTGGACAGCACCTGCATCGCCGCCCGCAAAGCGCAGGACGCAGGTTTGGACTTAAACGGCGCGTGTGCCGCTTCCGATGCCTTCTTCCCCTTCCGCGACGGTGTGGACGTCATCGCCGAACAAGGCATCAAAGCCATCATCCACCCCGCCGGCTCGATGCGCGATCAGGAAGTTTTTGACGCAGCCGACGAACACGGCATCGCCATGGTGGTAACGGGTGTTCGCCATTTTAGGCATTGATTCGGAAAGGTATAGAAAGGCCGTCTGAAAAGAAGAACAGGCGGATTGAAACTGCGCTGAAGTTTAAATTTGGGGCTGTCCTGGTTATCTGGGACAGCCCCCTTTTATTTTCAGGCAATCAGTTTGCTTTTGATGCTGAATAGAGACTCAATAAAGATTTATTTTTTGTTTATATTTTCTTTAATCTGATTGATAAAGTGCTGTATTTGTTGTGTATCTTGAAATGCACTTTTGGGCAGGAATTTGAAAATACTTTTTTCTAGAAAAATGAAAATCCAATCCTTTGTTTCTTCCACGCTGTAAATATGTTTGTAAAAGTGCAGACTTTGGAAGGCTTCTGTCTCGTGATAAATACCGTTATCGCGAAGTTCCACTGTATTTTGGGAGAATAGCGGCGATTTGTCCTGATACAGCTTATCGAATGAAAAAATACCTCGGGAAGCTCTCAGGAAAGAAAACCGTCCGAGTAAAATAAGCCCGGCAACGAAGAACCCCCAAAAGGTAAATGTAATGCCGAAGCGGAAATATTCATAACCGCCATAGGCAGATAAATCATATGAGCCATTGGCCAGCACAGCCAATAAATTTAAAACCTGGCTATGCTGCTTGTGGAATAAAACGAAAAAAATCGAATAGAAGGCAATCAGAAGGATGGTTATTACCCAACGCAGGACAGGCACTTTCTTTTGTTTCTTGATAAAGAGTATTTGCCCGTCGGAAGAGCCTTTGCTGAATTCTGCTGCTGTCAATTGATAGTGGATTTTCATTGTAGCTCCTAAAACATCATCAAACACTTTTCAGACGGCCTCCACCGCCCCCAATTCCAACAACACCTGAAAACCGTCATTGATATATCGCGAGTCGGGCATTTCTAAAAACGGGAATGCCGCCACGTCGCCCAGTTTCAACGCTGCCATGCGCAGGATGACGGCGGCCAGGTTGCTGCGGATGATTTCGGGGTCGGTGAATTCGGTGCGGCTGTTGAAATCTTCTTCAGAAAACAGTCGGATACATACGCCTGCGGAGACGCGTCCGCAGCGGCCGGAGCGTTGGCGGGCGGCGGCTTGGGAGATTTTTTCGACATGAAGCTGCTCCACTTTTGCCCGTGCGGAATAGCGTTTGACGCGCGCGAGACCGGTGTCGATGACGTATTTGATGCCCGGCACGGTGAGCGAGGTTTCGGCGACGTTGGTTGCCAGCACAATGCGGCGTTTTGCGCCGGTGGGGTGGAAGATTTTGTGCTGTTCGGCGTGCGACAGGCGTGCGAACAGGGGCAGGATTTCGTCGTTGCGGCGCAGTGTGGATTTGCGCAGGGCTTCGGCGGCTTCGCGGATTTCGCGTTCGCCCGGCAGGAATACCAAAATATCGCCTTCGCCATGTCGCGCCAATTCGTCCGCCGCATCGACAATCGCGTCGGTCAGCTCGACTTCTGCGTCGTCTTCGTCTTTGCTGGTCAGCGGGCGGTAGAGAATTTCGACGGGATAGGTGCGCCCGCTCACTTCCAGCACGGGCGCGCCGTTGAAGTGTTGGGAAAAGCGTTCTGCGTCTATGGTTGCCGAGGTGATGATGACTTTCAAGTCGGGGCGGCGCGGCAGCAGCTGTTTCAGGTAGCCCAAGAGGAAGTCGATGTTCAGGCTGCGCTCGTGCGCTTCGTCGATGATAATCGTGTCGTAGGCGGCGAGATAACGGTCGGTCTGGGTTTCTGCCAACAGGATGCCGTCGGTCATCAGTTTGACGCAGGCATCGCGCGAGGTGTGGTCGGTAAAGCGCACCTTATAGCCGACCGCGCTGCCGATTTCCGATTTCAACTCTTCGGCAATCCGTTCTGCCACCGAGCGCGCGGCCAAACGGCGCGGCTGGGTATGACCGATTAGCCCCGCCGCCCCGCGCCCGAGTTCCAAACAAATCTTGGGCAACTGCGTGGTTTTGCCCGAACCGGTTTCGCCGCAAATAATCGTTACCTGATTTTCGGCAAAGGCTTTTTTGATTTCTTCGAGCTTCTCGTGAACGGGCAGGGTGTTGTCGAACTCAGGTTTGGGCAAGGCGGCCAAACGCTTCAAAAAGATTTCGTGCGATTTTCGGTATTTTTCTTCGACTTTGGACAAGCCGCCGTATTTGTTGGGATTTTTGAAGGCGGAACGTAGGAAATGGCGGTCTTTGGAGAGTGTTTGGGAGAAATCGGGGTGGGGCATGGTTGATGTGTTGTGATGGATGAAAACAAAGCGGAATTATAGCAAATAGGCCGTCTGAAAAGTTTTCAGACGGCCTTTTTATACTTCAAAAATACATTTATTTAATAAAATCAAGATATTCAATAGGCTTCATTGCGATGGAAATATGATTTGTTGCATTTATATTCGTTTGGTATGGGTAATGCAAGATATTTATAAATAAAGGCCGTCTGAAAACCCTCCTAACTTTTTCCTAAGTTTAGCATGTTTAAATGTATATGCCGACCACAGACACAAAGGGAATTATTATGAATAATCCGCAGTTGCAAGAGTCAAAACCGTTCAAACCGCTTTTGAAAAAACTGCTGCTCCCTGCCGTCGCCGTGTGCGCCGTTTGTCTTGCAGTAGGCGGTTTTGACCTTTACGAAGATTATGCTCAATACCGAATGGAAACCGATCTGTCTTTTGCCGCACATCACGACCGTGCGGTGTCCATCCTGCAAAGCAGGGGCTATCAAGTACACGATTCCGACATCGATCTGCATTGGGTGAGGCCTGTCTTAGAGTTTGAAGCTTACAAAGGCAGTTTGGAATATAAAATCGTGATGACTTATCCCGATTTGAACATTATTGAAGAGCGCGTTGATTTATAATCGGTGTTCGGACTTTTTTTCACCCTCCATCCAGAAAGGATACGACATGAAAAAACTATTGCCGGTATTACTTCTGAGCAGCCTTGCACTGACTGCCTGCGTCGTCCCTTATGATTATTACGACAGCGGCCGTCAGGGTGGCAGAGACCGCTACGACCAACGTTACGAACGCTATGATGATCGTTACGACCAACGTTATGACGACAAGCGTTATGATGACCAAAACGATCAGCGTTATGACCGTTATGACGACAGCCGCTACCGCCGCGGCGGCAAGTATTACGATGACGACTACATCGAATACCAAATCTACAGCGATCCATCTTTCGAGCAAAAACGTGCACAGGTCATGCGGATACTCGAACGACGCGGCTACCAAGTCCATGAAATCGAAGCCGACGACCGTCGCGGCCGCCCAGTACTGAAAGCCGAGGCCTTTAAAGACGGCCGCGAATACGACATCGTCTTCTCATGGCCGGATTTGCAGATTATCAGCGAACGCATCGACTATTGATCCGTTCCGCCGACGCCGCAAGGATAAACTCCCTGCGGCGTTTTTGTTTCAGACGGCCTTCCCGATGAGAGGCCGTCTGAAAACCTATTTTTCATCTTTCTGGCAATGCGGCCGCCTCCCTCTTGCCGCATACGGCAAAGATCGATGTTTATTCGATAAGCATTCCCTACTAGGATTCGGGCAAGCCTTCAACGGTGATATTTTTATCCACTCTTTCAACGGAGATTACCCAATGAAAATAAAAGTATTGTTTTCGGCTTTAGCCCTGTCTGCATTGATGATGGACGCACAGGCGCACGTTACTATCCGCAATTACGCCAATGGCGTTGACAGCATTGCAGGAAAATCAGACCACTTCCGCCTGAATGTGCCTACCAATCGAGGAAAAGCGGTAACCAAAGTGAAAATGGTCGTTGCCGAGGGCGTAAAACTGCTATTCGTTCATCCGATGCACGGCTGGACTTATACGACGGAAAAAAATGCCGAAGGCAATATTGTCAGCATCACTTACACAGGCCGCATGGAAGCGGGCGAATTTACCGCCTTCCCATTTATCGCACTCAATCCCAAGGGTGATGTTTCCGTTAAATACAAAGCATATGTAACTTACGAAGACGGCGTTGTCGTACCTTTTGATGGTTCGGAAGAAGCAAAAGGCTATCAGCCGACAATTCACCTCCGCTGACCTGCCCCGTACGCAAACGCCGATTCCGGCGGGACAGACAAAGTTGTCGGAGCAGTTTTTGCCTGAAAAGAGATGCCGAACCCGTCTGAGTAAAGCCTTGATTGCCTCCCTGTCGGAAAAAGGCCGTCTGAAAACCTGAATTGGTTTTTCAGACGGCCTTTCATATTCAAACAAACATCATTCAGTTTGTCAGGCTGTATTTCGATTTTAAATCGCCGTTTTTACGTTCCCTTGGCATTTCAGGAATATTTCAAGGCTGCTTCGACTTCACACTTCCCGATTCCCGCCTACGCAAGAATGACTGCGGCAGGTTAAGCAATCGAACCCGAGCGGCAAGGCAGTATCGACCGCTGCCGCTCCGTAGCGTGGGCTTTGCCTGCGAAAGCCGTTTGAAAAACCTTTGAACTAAAGAATAGCTATAAAACCGAACGGATAATGACCGTTTCAAAGCAAAGGCCGTCTGAAAACAGATATCATGAAAGCCGTTTGAAAAACCAATTCAGGATTTCAGACGACCTTAATTTTATTTCTTCAATTCTTTCAGCAAAGACGTTAATCCTTCCACACCGTCGAATGTACCCGGCACTTTATCGGGATTAGACAAAATACTGCTGAAAATCAGATTTTCGAATTTTTCTAACGCATCTTTATCATTAGTTTTGATTTCTTTTGCGTACTTAGCATAGCTTTGGATAAATTCGCACAACGACTGCCGCAGTTCCAACTGCATGATTTGAGTCTGTATCGAATGGTAATGAGTTAAAACCACTCTGAAGAAATAGATTAAAATAAATTCCAAGCCAATGACGGGCAGCATGGATTGCCATAAAATATCTACACCTGCCATAAATTTTTCGTAGAAGCTGAAGCCTAAAGGTAGAATTGTAACTATTGCCAAACCACTCAACAACCGAAAAGTTTTTGTTTTGGCTTCGTTTTTTTGTTTCAATAGATTTTCAAAGCCTTTGTCCAAACCGACAAAAGTAAAAGCTGTTTTGTATTCGTCCAATTTTTCCTTAAGTTCATCTACATCAGCTATTTTTTGTTGAACTTCAACTACTTTTTCGTTGACTTTATTCTGACATTGTTGAATCGCTTCTTCTAAGGCGTTTCTTCTTTTATCAAATTCAAGGAATGTCTTAAAGCCCTTGTTGCCCATGTAAGAACACAGTATATCTATCGGCATTTGATAAAAAATATAGTCGAATTATCTTGAATACCCCTCTTTTAAATTAAAAATCCCCTTTTCTTTCAAATTTGTAATTTCTCTCCCTAATTTACCTGATTCAAAAAAATTAATTCCACCTGGACCATAACTCAGATCAAGTTCAACTAAAAACCGCACCATAGAAAAATAGAGATATTCAATTGTTGCATCTGAAAAATTATTAATGAAAGATTTAATATTTTTCTTAAATTTATCACCTTGTTCATGAATATTGAACAAACATCTCTCTTCCCATAACTCAGGCTCATCAAACATTGAAAAAGCCACTACCGAAATCAATTCATACTGCTCAGGCTTCCAGTGTGAAAGTCCCGATTTATCCCGATCAACCTTAATTTGGTCAATTTTTCTTTCAACATGTTCCAAATCATCACGCAATTGACTAAAAAATCCCATTGTGTCCCTTTCCTTTTTTTGCTGATTAATTTTTTCGGATTCTAAAGATAAGAATCGAATCACTTAATTTGAACGACCTATTTGCAAACTGCCGATTCTTTAATGCCGTCATTCCCGCCTGCGCGGGAATGACGGCGGAGGTTTCGGCAAAATTGCTCCTCCCGTTTTCAGATGGCCTCTGCCATCTCCCTTTTACATCTCTTCCAATTTCGCAAACTTGGTATCCAGCTCTTTCACGCCCTGTTTGCCGAAATTGATGGTCAGGCGGGCGGATTCGCCTTTGTCCACGGCGTCGATAATCACGCCGGTGCCGAATTTGGCGTGGCGGACGTTTTGTCCGATGCGGAAGCCTGCGTAGGTTTTAGGCTGTTTGTAGTCGTCGATGATTTTGTCTTTGGACGCGGCGGTTTGGCGCGGGCTGCCGTAGCTGTCGTAGGCGTTTTTTTTGACGGACAGGTAGTGCAGCACTTCGGGCGGGATTTCTTCGACGAAGCGGGAGACGATGCCGAATTGGGTTTGCCCGTGCAGCATTCTTTGCTGCGCCATGGTGATGTAGAGGCGTTTGCGGGCGCGGGTGATGGCGACGTACATGAGGCGGCGTTCTTCTTCGAGGCCGCCGCGTTCGGCGAGGGAGTATTCGCTGGGGAAGCGGCCCTCTTCCATACCTGTGAGGAAGACGGCGTTGAATTCCAAGCCTTTGGCGGCGTGGACGGTCATGAGTTGGACGGCTTTTTCGCCTGCGCCTGCTTGGTTTTCGCCGGATTCGAGGGCAGCGTTGCTTAGGAAGGCGAGGATGGGGAAGGCGGGGTCGTCTGAAATGTTGTCGGGCAGGATTTCAAAGTTGCTGTCTTCGGGTTTGAACTCAATGGCGGCGTTGACGAGTTCGTCGAGGTTGTCGAGGCGGTCTTGATTGTCGCCTTTTTGGGTCTGGTAGTGTTCGGTCAGGCCGCTGTCTTTGAGGATGCCGACGATGATTTCGGGCAGGGGCATTTGTCCGACTTGGTTGCGCAGTGCTTCAATCAGGCGGACGAAGGCGGCGACTTTGGCGGCTTTTGCGCCAGCGTTGCAGGCTGCCTGCCAGAGGGTGATGCCTTGTTCACTTGAGGCCGTCTGAAGGTTTTCGACGGTGCGTGCGCCGATGCCGCGCGGTGGGAAGTTGATGACGCGCAAGAGGGCGTTGTCGTCGTCGGGATTGACGGCGAGGCGCAGGTAGGCGAGCGCGTGTTTGATTTCTTGGCGTTCGTAAAAGCGCAGGCCGCCGTAGATTTTGTAGGGGATGCCGCTGCGGAACAGGCTTTGTTCGATGACGCGGGATTGGGCGTTGCTGCGGTAGAGGACGGCGATTTCGTCCAAATCCCAGCCTTCGCGTTCGAGGGCTTTGGTTTCGTCCACGATGAATTGGGCTTCTTCGAGGTCGGTAAAGGCGGAGTAGTAGCGGATTTTGTCGCCTGCTTCGGCGTCGGTGCGCAGGTTTTTGCCGAGGCGTTCGTCGTTGTTTTCGATGACGGCGTTGGCGGCGGCGAGGATGTTGCCGACGGAGCGGTAGTTTTGTTCGAGCTTGACGGGCGCGTCGATGTGGAACTCTTCCATCAGCGCGGTCATGTTGCCGACGTGCGCGCCACGGAAGCGATAAATGCTTTGGTCGTCGTCGCCGACGGCAAATACCGCCGCGTTGCCGCCAGCCATGAGTTTGAGCCACGCGTATTGCAGTTTGTTGGTGTCTTGGAACTCGTCGACCAGAATGTGGTTGAAGCGGTTTTGGTAGTGTTGGCGCAGGATTTCGTTGCTTTGCAGCATTTCGTAGCTGCGGAGCATGAGTTCGGCGAAATCGACCACGCCTTCGCGTTGGCAGATTTTGTCGTATTCGGCGTAGCACTCAATCATGCGGCGCGTGTGCGGGTCGGGCGCGCTCAATACGGAAGCGCGCAAACCGGATTCTTTTTGCGCGTTGATGAAGCCTTGCAGCGAACGAGGGGCGATGATTTCTTCGGCGATGTTGAGGCTTTTAAGCAGGCGTTTGATGAGGGAAAGCTGGTCGCCGCTGTCGAGGATTTGAAAGGAAGACGGCAAACCGGCATCGCGGTGGTGCAGGCGCAAAAAACGGTGGCAGAGACCGTGGAACGTGCCGAGCCACATGGCGCGGACGTTGATGGGAATCATCGCGCCAAGTCGGGTTTGCATTTCTTTGGCGGCTTTGTTGGTAAACGTTACCGCCATAATGCTGTGTACGCTTGCCTGACCGGTTTGCAGCAGCCATGCGATGCGCGTGGTCAGCACTCGCGTTTTGCCGCTACCCGCGCCCGCCAGCACAAGGGCGGATTGCGGCGGCCAGGTTACGGCGGAAAGTTGTTCGGGGTTCAAGCCTTGCAGCAGATTGGGGGCGGATTGCTCGGGAAACATGGGAAGAGGCCGTCTGAAAAATGGGAATACGGTATTTTAATGGAAATATGAGGCCGTCTGAAAAGCGGTTCGGTGTTTTTCAGACGGCCTTTCCGGTTTGCAAGCGGTTTAATAATCGACTTTGATTTTTCCCGGCGGGGTAACGGAAACAATGTCTACCGAGAAATGCAGCGTCAGGCCGGCGAGGGGGTGGTTGGCATCGAGGATTACGCTGTCGCTGCCGATTTCGCTGATGAAGAAGGTGTGCGGGCCGTTTTCGGTGTCGGCCTGCACGGCCATGCCTTCTTCGAGTTGCGGCAGCAGCCCGGCCAGGTATTCCCTGTTCACGCGGTGGACGGCGTTTTCGTCGCGCAGGCCGTAGCCTTCCTGCGGGGCGACGGAGATGTCGAGATGTTCGCCCGCTTCGCGGTACATCAGGGCGTGTTCGAGGCCGGGAACGATTTCGCCCGCGCCTGCGGTGTAGCTCAGGGGTTGGCCGCCTTCGGAGCTGTCGAGGATTTGGCCGTCTTCGTCTTTCAGGGTGTAATGGAAGGCTGCGCGGCAGCCGGGTTCGATTTTCATGCGTTGTCCTTATGGGTTGGCCGCCCCGGACGTGAGGCCGTCTGAAGGCGGGGCGGGTGCGATCAGACGTTCGGTAAGTTTGTCCATTTCGCCGAGCAGTTTGTCGGCGCGTTCGCTGTTGATGATAACGACGACGGCCAGCGGGTCGGAGCCGTTGCCGCCCAGATAGTAGCCCGCCAGTGCGCGGACGTTTTTCAGTGTGCCGGTTTTCAGCCTCAAGGGTGCGCCGATGTTTTTAAATCGGGATTTGAGTGTGCCGTCCCTGCCCGCAATCGGCAGGCTGCCGATAAAGGCTTGTTTGAACGGGCTGCGGTAGGCGGCGGCGAGCATGTCGCCCATCATGCGGGCGGAAACGCGTTCGCGCCGCGAGAGGCCGGAGCCGTTTTCCAAGACGAGCGGGGCGGTGGGGATGCCGGAGAGGGCAAGCCGGCTGCGGACGGCGGCTTCGGGGTTTTGCCGGGCTTTGTCGGCGGCGGCGCGTTCGCCCAGGGTGAGGAATACGGTGCGGGCGATGATGTTGTTGGAGTGTTTGTTCATGTCGGCCAGTACGTCGCGCAGGGGTTTGGAACGGATGCGCGCGAGTGTACGCGCCTGCGGCGGGACGGGGCCGACGGCGAGGCCGTCTGAAATGCTGTTGCCGCCGTGCCGCCATTGGTTGATGAAACTGCGGCGGGCGAAGTCCTGCGCGTCGAACATGTTGACGTACACTTCTTTGCCGAGGCAGGAGGACGGGGCTTTGCCGTATACGGTCAGGATGCCGTTTTCGTATTTGCCCCAAACGAATTTGGCGGGCTTGGGGCAGGGGGCGGCGGAGGCGGTGAAGGATGCGCGGTTGTCCAGCGGTATTTCGGGCAGCGGAGGGCTGGTGTGTACGGTCAGCGCGCCGCCTCCGTCGCGGCCTATGGTAAGGCCGACGACTTTGTAGGCAAGCATTTGCGGGTCGGGCGGGGTGGTGAAGGCGCGGTCGGAATCGTCGGCAAAGTCTTCGGCCGTGCCGCCGTGCGGCCACAGGTTGCGGTCGAATACCAGCCGTCCGATGTGTTTCACGCCGTTGTCGCGCAGTTGCGCCTGCATTTCGAGCAGGTCGTGCTGGTCGAATACGGGGTCGCCGCTGCCCGCCCAGTAAAGGTCGCCGTCCAGCAGGCCGTTCGGACGCAGCGGGGCGGCGGATTTGAACTCGGTTTGCCAGCGGAAGTCTTCGCCCAATGCGTGCAGGGCGGCGAAGGCGGTAACGAGTTTCATGGTGGAGGCGGGATTGACGGATGCGTCGGCGCGGTGGGCGGCGGTGATTTGCCCCGTGCGCAGGTTTCGCACGTAAACGGCGGCTTCTTCGGGGAGGATGCCGCCCAAGTCCAATCCGGCGGCAGACAGGACGGACGGCAGCAGGGCGAGGAGGAGGGTGGCGAGGCGTTTTCTCATCATAATGTCAGGAGGCCGTCTGAAAGGTTGTCGCTTCGTTGGAGCTTTGCTTTCAGACGGCCTTTTGCGGTTATTTTAGTTGTCTATCAGTGCATCGACGAAGGCGCGGGCGTCAAACGGGCGCAGGTCGTCGATTTTCTCGCCCACGCCGATGTAGCGCACGGGTATCGGCCGGCTGGAGGCGAGTGCGGCCAATACGCCGCCTTTGGCCGTGCCGTCGAGTTTGGTAACGATGAGGCCGGTTACGCCCAGGGTGTCGTCGAAGGCCGCCACTTGGCCGACTGCGTTTTGGCCGATGTTGGCATCGAGGACGACGATGATTTCGTGCGGCGCGTCGGGCATGGATTTTTGCAGTACGCGCTTCACTTTTTTGATTTCTTCCATCAGGTGGAGCTGGGTGGGCAGGCGGCCGGCGGTGTCGGCCAGCACGATGTCGATTTTGCGCGCTTTGGCCGCTTCGACGGCATCGAAGCAGACGGCGGCGGAATCGCCTTTGACTTGGGAGATGACGGTTACGCCGTTGCGTTCGCCCCATTCTTGGAGCTGTTCGCGCGCGGCGGCGCGGAAGGTGTCGCCCGCCGCGAGTATCACGGATTTGCCCTGCGATTGGAAGTATTTGGCCAGTTTGCCGATGGAGGTGGTTTTGCCCGCGCCGTTGATGCCCGCCATCATGATGACGAAGGGTTGGCCGTTGTCAGGGATTTCCAGCGGTTTTTCCAGCGGGGCGATCAGGTCGTAAACGGCTTCTTTCAGTGCCTGGCGCAGTTCGCGGCCGTCTGAAAGGCCTTTCAGGGAAACGCGGCGGCGGACTTCGTCCATCAGGTGTTCGGTGGCTTCGATGCCCATGTCGCTGGTGAGCAGCACGGTTTCGAGTTCTTCGTACAGGTCTTCGTCGATTTTGCCGCCGCCGAATACGCCAGCCAGCGATTTGGCCATTTTGTCGCGCGATTTGCTCAGGCCTTGTTTCAGGCGCGCCGTCCAGCCGCCTGTTTCTGCGGGCTGCTCTTCGGCAGGTTGTTCTGCGACAGGCTGGTCTTCAACGGTTGGTGCTTTTTCTGCCACCGGTTCTTGTTCAAGCTGCTCTTCTGTATGCCGCACTTCGGTTGGCTGTTCCTCGGCGGGTTGTGTTTCCGAAGGCTGTTCTTTTTCTTCTTCTACGGATTTTTGTTCTGCCGGTTCTTCCGCCGTTTCGGCTTCATTTTCGGGATGGAGGCCGTCTGAAAGCGTTTCCGGCTCTTGCGTGGGTGCAGGGGCTTCGGCCGGGGCGGCGGGTTGGCTGTTTTCCGCGTCCGCCGCCGTGCCGGCCTGTGCCGGATGGTTGAGCAGGCTGCTGCGGTCGGCGTTGCGGATGTCGCGCAGGAAGGCTTCGCGTTCGCTGAGGGGTTCGCCCTCCGCCGTGTCGGCTTCGGCAGTATCTGCTTGTGGCGACGGTTCGGCAGGCGGGGCGGGTTCTGAAGGCGGTTCGGGGGGGGCCGCGCTTTCCGCCGCTTCTTCGGCGGGCGGGTTTTCAGACGGCCTGTCTTCTGCGGCAGGCTGCGGTTCGTCTTTTTTCCGTTTGAATAGGAAATCGAATAAGGCCATGGAGTGTTCCTGTCGGTTATTGTTTGTCGGTTTGTTTGGAGACCATGTTCAGTTCTTCGGCGGTCAGCGGGCTGTCGTCGTCGAAGCTGACGTTGGCCTCCAAATCGCCGTCGTCCATTTGAAGTCCGCCGTCGTCTTCGAATGCGGCCGTGCGTGGCGGCTCAGCAGGCGGCTGCTGTTCGGCAGGCGGGTTGGCGGACGGGCGTTTGAACAGTTTGGCCAGGAAGCTGAACATGATTTATTCCTTTTTAATGCAGTGATTAAATAATTCGGGCCGATTGTAACGCAAGCGGCGGTGGTTTTGGGATTGCCGTGCGCGTATTTTTGCTTTTCAGACGGCCTTTAAGCCATTAACATGGCGGCTTTTCACATCGGATAGGAATCGGAAAAATGCTGCGCTATGCCGGATTGTTGCTGTTGGCGGGTTTGTCGTCGGTGCAGGCGGAAACACTGTTCTCGACGCTGCCCAACGGGATGAAGGTACTGATTAAGGAGGATGCGCGCGCACCGGTGGCGGCCGTGCGGCTGTGGTACAAGGTCGGCAGTGTGGACGAGCATGAGGGCAAAACCGGCCTGAGCCACGCTTTGGAGCACATGATGTTCAAAGGCACGGACAGCGTGCCCGAGGGCGAGTTCAGCCGCCGCGTGGCGGCGTTGGGCGGCGACGATAATGCCTACACCAACCGCACAGAAACCGTCTATACCACCAATATTGCGGTTAAAAATCTGGACGAAGTGCTGAAAATGGAGGCCGACCGCATGGTCAACCTCAATTTCAGCGACAAAGCCTTCGACAACGAAATGGACGTTATCCGCGAAGAACGCCGGATGCGCACCGACGACAGCCCTGAGGGCAAAATGTGGGAAACACTGAACATCAAAATGTGGGACAAACCGTTCAACAAAGCCCCCGTCATCGGCTACATGAGCGACCTGCATACGCTGAAGGCCGACGATTTGCGCGCCTGGTACAAACAATGGTACGCCCCCAACAACGCCATGCTGGTCATCGTCGGCGACGTGAAGGCCAAGGAAACCACGGATAAAGTCGGGCGGCTGTTCGGCGGCATTCCCGCCCGCCCGCTGCCGCAGCGCAACGACGAAGCCGAACGCACCGCCGATGCCCGCGAAGTGAACGAAACCGTTTATGCCGTTACCGCCCAGCCCATCATCACCCTGAACTGGCGCGTGCCGCATGCCGAAAAAATCAGTGACGGCATGCCTTATGCGCTGGAAATGCTGGGCTTGGTGCTCGACGGCACCGATTCCTCGCGTTACAGCCGCAAACTCCAGCGCGGCGATGCCGTTGCCTTGGACACTTCGGCCGGATACACCGATTTCGGCCGCAAAAACGCCATATTCAGCGTTTTCGCCATGCCCAACGGCCAAACTACGCCCGAAGAATTGAAAAAACGCCTGCTGGACGAAATCCGCGACATTGCCGAAAATGGCGTGGGGAAAGACGAATTGGCCCTCATCCGCACGCCGGTGGAGACCGAACGCATTTTCGCCCGCGATTCCATCCGTAGCCAGGCCGACACCCTAGGCGAACTCGAACACAACGGTTTCGGTTGGAAGAGCGAAGACGAAATCGTCCGCCGCCTGTTCAAAGTAACGCCCAAACAAGTACAGTCCGCCGCCCGCCTGCTGCTCGACAGCCCGATGGCACAAATCACCGTTCTGCCGCAACAGGCGGAGCAACCGCAACCACCCGCAGCCGCAAAAGGCCGTCTGAAAAAGGTAAAACCATGAAAATCCGCGTCCTCATCCCGGCCTTCGCGGCCTGTCTCGCCTTCACCGCCGCCCATGCTGTCGAATTCCAACGCTGGAAAACCGCCGACGGCGTAACCATCACGCTGGTGGAACGGCACGAACTGCCCATCGTCAATATGCAGATTACCTTCAAAGGCGCGGGGCGAGTTGCCGAACACAAACCCGACTTGGCCGCCTTCACCGCCACCATGCTCTCCTCGGGCACCGAAAAATACGGCGAAGAAGCCCTGCGCGACGAAAGCAACCGCATCGGCGTAACCGTCAGCGCGGCGGCAGGCCCGGAAAACACCACCATCAGCTTTGCCTCGCTCAGCCGCCGCCAAAACCTTTCAGACGGCCTCAAACTGGCCAATCAGATTATCGCCCATCCGAAATTCGATCCCGCCGTCCTCAACCGCACCAAAGGGCAGGCATTGACCTCGCTGAAGCAAAGCCTCAGCGATCCCGGTTTTCTCGCCGGCCGCGCCGTAACCCTGCTCAACTACGGCAGCCATCCCTATGCCAACAGCGCGCGCAGCAGCGAAGAGAGCATCAACAGCATCACGCTTGAAGACCTGTCGCAATTCCACCGCAGCCACTACGCCAAAAACAACGCCTACGTCGCCATCGTCGGCGACATCGACCGCCGTCAGGCCGAAAAAACGGCGGCCGCCGTATTGGAAGGCCTGCCCGCGCAAGCCGCCGCCCGCACCGAAATCCCCGAAATCCCCGAAATCCCCAACAACGCCGGCCGCCGCCAAGACATCCCGTTCGACGGTAAAGAGCAGGCCTCCGTCTTCATGGGGCTGCCGCTGATTGTGCGCCAAGACCCCGACCGTTACGCCCTCGCCGTCGGCAACTACATCCTCGGCGGCGGCGGATTTGACAGCCGCCTGATGAAAAAACTGCGCGACGAAAAAGGGCTGGTATACGGCGTATCCAGCAGCCTCAGCCCGATGACGCGCAAAGGCCCGTTCAGCATCGCCTTCTCCACCAAAAAAGACAGTGCCGAAGACGCGTTGGCCGCCGCCCGCGCCGTCCTGGCCGACTTCATTGCCGAAGGCCCCACCGAGGCCGAGCTGAAACAGGCCAAAGACAACATCGTCGGCAGTTTCCCCATGACCTTCGATACCAATGCCAAAACCGTCGCCATCGCTGCCAATGTCGGCGCGAACGACCTGCCTTTGGACTACTACGACACCTACACCGCCCATATCGAGGCGGTAACGGCGGAGCAAGTGCGCGAAGTCTGGCACCGCCGCTTCAACCCGCAGGAATTGAACGTCGTCGTCGTCGGCAAGAGCGGACGCTGAACTTCGATAAAGAGGCCGTCTGAAAGAGAAGCCGCAACAAAGTTGGAACTTTGAAAACGGCTTTTCAGACGGCCTCTTGATGTGTATAGCGAATTAAATTTCAATCGGTACAAGGCGGAGAGGCCTCGGAGATGCAGGCTGTATACATCGCGGTGCAGGTTTATCGAGTGCTTCGGTATTTGAAATAACCGTTCTTTTGAGCAAGGCATGGCAACGGTTGGCGAATCAAGCATATCGCCATAGACGGGAACGGCTTTTCAGACGGCCTGACAGATGATGGATGGGTTGCCCTTACGCGATAGGTTGGTTTGATGCCGCAGCGTCAGCCGGTTTGGTTCATATGCTCAGGCGGTGCAGACGCGCTTTTTATTCTTTTTGGCAAGTTGAAGCGGATGATAAAAGGCCGTCTGAAAACCTGTTTGGAGGTTTTCAGACGGCCTTGATGCTTTTCAGGCGGCCTGATTATTTAGCCAGTTCCCGACGCAGTTTTTTGGTAACCGCCATCATCACTTCAAGCTGCTCGATGGTTTCTTTCCAGCCGCGTGTTTTCAGGCCGCAGTCGGGGTTTACCCACAGGCGTTCCACGGGCACGACTTCCATTGCCTTACGCAGCAGGTGCTCCACTTCGGCTTCGGTCGGAACGCGCGGGCTGTGGATGTCGTACACGCCCGGGCCGATGTCGTTCGGGTATTTGAAGTCGCCGAACGCGGTCAGCAATTCCATGTCGGAGCGCGAAGTTTCGATGGTGATAACGTCCGCATCCATGCTGGCGATGGCGGGCAGGATGTCGTTGAACTCGGAGTAGCACATATGGGTGTGGATTTGGGTGCTGTCTTCCGCGCCGGTGCTGGACAGGCGGAAGGATTCGCAGGCCCAGGCCAGGAATTCGTCCCACTGCGCTTTTTTCAGCGGCATGGCTTCGCGGATGGCGGGCTCGTCAATTTGGATGACTTTGATGCCGGCTTTTTCCAAGTCCAATACTTCGTCGTTCAGTGCCAAAGCGATTTGTTTGGCCACTTCGCTCAACGGGATGTCATCGCGGACGAAAGACCATTTGAACATGGTAACCGGGCCGGTCAGCATGCCTTTCATCGGACGTTTGGTCAGAGATTGCGCATAAGTGGACCAGTAAACGGTCATCGGGTTCGGACGGGAAACGTCGCCGAAGATGATGGGCGGTTTCACGCAGCGGCTGCCGTAGCTTTGTACCCAGCCGAATTGGCTGAAGCAGTAGCCGGACAGCTGTTCGCCGAAGTATTCCACCATATCGTTGCGCTCGGCTTCGCCGTGTACGGGCACGTCGATTTCCAGTTTTTCCTGTACTTCGACGCAGTAGGCGATTTCTTTTTTCATCGCGATATCGTAGTCGGCGGCACTCAATTCGCCTTTTTTGAACGCGGCGCGCGCTTGGCGGATTTCAGTGGTTTGCGGGAAGGAACCGATGGTGGTGGTCGGCAGTGCGGGCAGCTTCATCCATTCCTGTTGTGCCTTGATGCGCTCGGCAAACGGGGATTTGCGCTGGTCTGCGCCTTTCGGCAGGGCGGCCACGCGGGCTTTGACGGCATCGTTGTGAATCAGTTTGTTGGTCGCACGGTCGGCGGCGGCGGCATCGGATGCGGCCAGTTCGGCTTGAACGGCGTCTTTGCCTTGCTCCAGCGCGCGTTTTACCACGCCCAGTTCCACCAGTTTTTGTGCGGCAAAAGCCATCCATGATTTGATTTCGCCGTCCAGTTTTTCTTCCACGGCCAAGTCTTGCGGGCTGTGCAGCAGGGAGCAGCTTGGGGCAATCCACAGGTTTTCGCCCAATTTGGCTTTAACCGGTTCCAAAGTGGCGATGACTTTGGACAGGTTGGCACGCCATACATTGCGGCCGTCAATCAGGCCGACGGACAACACGCGGTCTTTCGGCCAGCCTTCGGCAAACACGGCCAGTTGTTCCGGCGCGCGCACGCAGTCGATGTGCAGGCCTTGTACGGGCAGGGATTTCAGCAGGTCCAAATGTTCGGCAACGGAAGCGAAGTAAGTGCCGACGAGGATGCGCACGCCGGTGCCGGACAGTTCTTGATAAACCGGCGCAAATGCGTCCAGCCATGCAGAACCGGCTTCGGCAGCCAGAATCGGCTCGTCAATCTGAACCCAGTCCGCACCTTCGGCGGCCAGTTCGCGCAGCAGTTGCGCGTAAGCGGGCAGCAGTTTGGGCAGCAGCAGGTCTTTCACGCGGCAGTTGATGCCGTCTTTCTTTTTACCCAGCCAAGCCAAGGTAACGGGGCCGACCAAGGTAGACTTGATGTCGTAGCCTTGCGCTTTGGCTTCTTTGATTTGCGCGATCAGGTTTTTGGCGTTTACTTTGAATTCGGTGTCGGCAGACCATTCGGGCACGATAAAGTGGTAGTTGGTGTCGAACCATTTGGTCATTTCCATTGCAAACTGTGTGGCGTTGCCGCGTGCCAGTTGGAAGTATTCGGGCAGGCTCAGGGTGGCCGCGTCGAAACCGAAGCGTTTCGGAATGCCGCCCAAAGCGCACAGCAAATCAAGCACATGGTCGTAGAACGAGAAATCGCCCACCGGCAGCAAATCCGCACCGGCGGCTTTTTGTGCCGCCCAGTTCAAACGGCGGATTTCGGCGGCTACGGATTGCAGCTCGGCTTCGGTTTTCGCGCCTTTCCAAAAGGCTTCGACGGCAAATTTCAGCTCGCGCTTTGCAC
Organism: Neisseria sp. HMSC31F04; assembly: GCF_001807735.1. Classification (NCBI taxonomy): domain Bacteria; kingdom Pseudomonadati; phylum Pseudomonadota; class Betaproteobacteria; order Neisseriales; family Neisseriaceae; genus Neisseria; species Neisseria sp. HMSC31F04. Next base: position 20,244 of record NZ_KV790797.1, read on the forward strand.
CGATGCGCGGGTAGCCTGAAAGATGAAAAGTATTCATTGAGTAACTCCTTGGAGCAAATTAAGGGGGAAAGTTTTGAATGCTGCTATCTTGCGCCGTTTCCATGCAATAGGCAAACGAGTTATTTGAAGATTTTGTATGAATCTGTTTAATGCGGCGGCGCGGAGGCCGTCTGAAAACCAATCGGTGGGGCAAAAAAAGAAGCCCTCACGGGGAGGGCGATAAAACAGAGAGAATACACAAAAACAAAATCATTGTTGAGTGCGGCAGCGCGAAGGGAGGGTTCACCCGATATTGGGAAGGGCGGGTGCACGCTGCCGACCGAACGGGGGTGATTATCTATGAAGTGCAATTTTTTTGCAATTTTAATTTGTCAAAAAAATTTGCTGAAAACATATTTTTTTTGACAAACGGTATGTTTGAAGGCCGTTACTCGTCAGGCGGCAGGGTTGGGGCCGTCTGAAAACGACATCTTTGGGTGGAAGGTGATGGGTGTTAAAAAATTTAATTTTATTCAGTGTGTTGGATTTGTTTTGCGCTTCGTTTGATAACGGGAAATAAAGAAGGTTTGGAATGCTGCGCAACCATAAAAGAAGATGAATATCCGTTTATCTGAAAATAACGCCGATTGTTTTATTTTTATTGTTGTTTAAAAGATACATTTATAGGCAGAGGCAGCATGAGGCCGTCTGAAAACATGGTTTAAACGGTGTTTCAGACGGCCTTTCATGTATGCGGCGGTAGGGCGCAGGCAATTATTTTGCGTTGCCGGAGCGGCGTGGCCGCGTTTCCTCCAGGTCGCGTTTTATTTGTTTTTCGTATTGCGCCTCGGTCAGGCAGCGGGTGCGCGTATGCTGTTTTCCGTTGGCGGATATGGTGGTTTCTTCGATTTTGATACCCGTCTGCCGCTTGCAGCCGCCGTGGATGTCGTCGCGTTGGTAAACCTGTTGCAGGCTTCCGTCCGGAGTAACGCGGTAATGTGCGGTGTAGTGGATGGCTGCACCGGATTTTCCATAAACAATCAGAAGTTTGCGTTTGCGGTCGATTTCGGGTGTGCCCATGTAATAATCGGATAGCTCGCTTAATTCTTGGCTTTTCAGCAGGTTTTCGTCTTCGGTTTGCAGGTAGATGTCATCCGACCAAGAACCGTAGGGGCCTTGCTGCCCGCGCGGCACGGCGATGTCCGGCCGGTCGTCGAAATTGAAGTCGTCCACGGTAATCGGATCGGGGATTGGGGTGTTGCCAGAGTCGGGGCGGGTGCTGAAGGTGAAAAAATCGGCGGGCAGGCGGTGTTTGCGGCCGTTGATTTGCAGCAATACCGCCCCTTCGCCCGAGCAGAAGCCCTCGCGGCATTGCACTTCGATGCCGCCTTGCCAGCCTTGGGGCAGTTTGGATAACGGCAGGGTTTCGGCATATGCGCCCAGAGCCAAAACGGACAGGGCGGCAAATAAATAGCGGGTGGCGGGCATGGCGTTTCCTTTTTTGTTTGATGAATCGGCGGTTTTCAGTTTTCAGACGGCCTCTTTAGTTGCAGCGGCAATCTTAATCCCTTTTTTCCGTTTGGCGGCGCAATATTTAGCGGATTACTTTAAATCAGAACAGCGTTGCCTCGCCTGAGCTTCAGGGGAACGATTTTCTAAGGTGCTAAAGCACCAGGCGAATCGGTTCCGTACCATTTGCCCTGCCCGCGCCTGTTTGTTTGAGGCCGTCTGAAAATACGGTTCGGCGCAAAAAAGCCGCCCTTTCGGGGCGGCTTGTGTTATGCGGCCGTTTAGAACAGTCCGGTGATGTTGCCGTTTTCATCCACGTCGATTTTTTCGGCGGAAGGTACTTTCGGCAGACCGGGCATTTTCATGATGCTGCCGCAGACGGCGACGATGAAGCCCGCGCCGGCAGACAGGGTCAGGCTGCGGACGGTGATGGTGAAGCCGCTCGGACAGCCCAGAAGTTTGGCATTGTCGCTGAACGAATATTGCGTTTTCGCCACGCACACCGGCAGTTTGTCCAAGCCCAGTTTTTCCAAAGACGCGATTTCCGCGCGTGCTTCGGCACTGAAATCGACATCGGCCGCGCCGTAGATTTTTTGCGCGATGGCGCGCAGCTTGTCGGGGATGCTGTCGTTGACATCATAGGCGTAGGCGAAATTGTTGGGCTGGTTTTCGATGGCGGAAACGACTTTGCGCGCCAAGTCCGCGCCGCCTTCGCCGCCTTTGCCCCACACTTCGGCCAGCGATACTTCCACGCCGTGTTCGGCACAGGCCGTCTGAATCAGTGCCAATTCGGCATCCGTGTCGGAAACGAAGCGGTTGATGGCGACGACGACGGGCAGGCCGAATACGTTTTTCAAGTTGGCAATATGTCGCAGCAGGTTGGGCAGGCCCTGTTTCAAGGCCTCGACGTTTTCTTTGCCCAAGTCTTCTTTCGCCACGCCGCCGTTGTATTTCAGGGCGCGGACGGTGGCGACGACCACGGCCGCGTCGGGTTTCAGGCCGGCCAGGCGGCATTTAATGTCGCAGAATTTTTCCGCGCCCAAATCCGCGCCGAAGCCCGCTTCGGTAACGGCGTAATCGGCCAGATGCAGGGCGAGGCGGGTGGCGGTAACGGAGTTGCAGCCGTGGGCGATGTTGGCGAATGGGCCGCCGTGGACGAAGGCGGGCGTGCCGCCTATGGTTTGCACCAGATTCGGCTTGATGGCGTCTTTCAAAAGTGCGGCCATCGCGCCGTGGGCGTTCAAGTCTTTGGCGTAAACGGGGCTGCCGTCTTTGGCGTAGGCAATCAGAATGTTGCCCAAACGTTTTTTCAGGTCGATCAGGTCTTTGGCCAGGCAGAATACGGCCATGACTTCGGATGCCACGGTGATGTCGAAGCCGTCGGGACGCAACACGCCGTCGGTCGGCTTGCCGTTGCCGCTGATGATGTTGCGCAACTGGCGGTCGTTCATGTCCACCGCGCGCCGCCACAGCACGCGTTTGGGGTCGATGTTCAGCGCGTTGCCCTGATAGATATGGTTGTCGAGCATAGCGGCAAGCAGGTTGTTGGCCGCACCGATGGCGTGGAAGTCGCCGGTGAAATGCAGGTTGATGTCTTCCATCGGCAAAACCTGCGAATAACCGCCGCCCGCCGCGCCGCCCTTGATGCCGAACACGGGGCCCAGCGAAGGTTCGCGCATGGCGACCACGGCCTGTTTGCCGATGTGGTTCAATGCGTCGGCCAGGCCGATGGTTACCGTGGTCTTGCCTTCGCCCGCCGGAGTCGGGTTGATGGCGGTAACCAAAATCAGACGGCCTTTCCTGTCGGGCAGGGCAAAGGCTTCGGCGGGATTGATTTTCGCTTTGTAGTGGCCGTATGGCTCGAGCTTGTCCTCGCTGATGCCCAGCTTGGCGGCAATTTCGCGTATCGGGCGGACGGCGGCTTCGCGGGCGATTTCGGCATCGGTTTTGAAACTCATGGGATTCTCGCTTTTCAGAGGGTTGGGATGGGTCGGATTATAAGTGAGGCCGTCTGAAACGGCGATATGCGGCAGGGCGGTATGCAATGAAAAATATTACCGTTTATGCTGAAACCGCTTCATGCGGCAGCCATAAAGAAGGCCGTCTGAAAACATGTATTGTGTTTTCAGACGGCCTTTTACCGATTCCGCAAACCTGTCGATGCTGACGGATGCTTTTGCGGCGGTGGGGTTGGGCTGTCAAAGGTATATACGGGTCGTGCCGTTGCCGCCGTGCGCGTTCTGTCAGCGGTTCAAAAAATGAAAAGGGGCAACGGATGCCCCTGCGTCTAACTTTCTTCCTTCTGCTTGTTTATCAGATAGGAAACCGATTTTTCCAGCAGTTCCTCTTCCCTGCCGACCATCTGATAAGTCCGCAACCACTCTTCTTTTTCGGCGATGAGGTCTTTTACTCCGCGCAGGTAGGAAATCACGATACGGAGGTGCAGCCTGCCGATTTCTTCCAAATTGGCGGCAATATAGGCTTCCACATCGTCGTAGGTATCGATCCATGATACTTCCCGCAGCTTCTGGTCCCAATAGGCCAGCAGCGCCTCTATCTCGGTTTCGGTTTTGTAGCTGACTGACGGGCCAGTGTGGTACCACATTTGGGTCAGGTAGTACTCTATATTTCCCCCACCTCCAGCAATCAATTGTTTTTTTAGATTTCTCCATAACGCGGACGAATATTATCCAGCTCGTGCAGGTAAATCTGCTCCACGGTTTCGTCGGAAAGATACCAATCCAAGCCCAGCCCGCTGTATTCGCCGTCTTTATAAATATCTTCGTAGTCGATGTATATCGTCTGCTGGCCGTTTGTTATCGGTTTGGCGTAGATGATGACATCCGGTTCCAATTTTTTGCGTTTGTGTGCCACGGTATTGAACAAATGCGGCGCGTATTCGAAGCCGTGGCGCGCCATCAGTTCGTC
>NZ_KV790797.1:24679-25557 GCF_001807735.1 Neisseria sp. HMSC31F04
TTGGGGCGGAAGTATTTGTAGAAGTCTTTGATGTTCTTCGGCAGGCCTCTGTTTTCCTGCCGCCATTTTTGTTCTTCGGCTTCGCGTTGGCGCCAGTATGCCGTAATTTCGTCTTGGGTTTCTTGGTCGGGGTATTCCCGACCGTCGGGCAGCAGCAGGTAGCCGTTGGCGTCGTACAGCACGAGGCCCAGGCTTTCGCTGCGGCAGGTCAGTATCGGCATCAGCTCCAAATAGTGTTCGTACAGTTCGAGTATGGCGCGGCTTTTCAGTTGTTCGGCCACTTGGGTTCCTATATCGGCGTAAGCGGCTTTGAAGTCGGCCGAGGCTTTGCCGCTGCGGGCGGCTTCGGCGATGTATCCGGCCAGTTTGTCAAACGCGCTTGTGTCCGCGCCTTGCGGCAGGGGTTGGTCGGTCCATTCGGAGACGATGCGGTGTGCCGCGTCGAAGCCGTCGGGCAGCATGGCCTGCGGGTCGGGGAAGTTTTGCGGGTTCCAGAGGTAGACGGGATTGAGGGACATGGGTGTGCCTTTCTTGCGTTTGCGGGTGAGGTTGGTGGTTGGCGACGTTTAAATAGGCCGAGATTGGTGTGTTTTGCTGTATAGTGAATTAACAAAAACCAGTACAGCGTTGGCTCGCCTTAGCTCAAAGAGAACGATTCTCTAAGGTGCTGAAGCACCAAGTGAATCGGTTCCGTACTATCTGTACTGTCTGCGGCTTCGTCGCCTTGTCCTGATTCTTGTTAATCCACTATATTTGTGGTTGTTTTGCGGGGATTTTATATTGATTTTTTGTTGTTTGCCCGCCATCGTTTCCGTTATTTGGGATGAAGGCCGTCTGAAAACTTGATGTATAGTGGATTAAATTTAAACCAGTACGGC
>NZ_KV790797.1:25577-44792 GCF_001807735.1 Neisseria sp. HMSC31F04
GTCCTGATTTAAATTTAATCCACTATATTGTGTTTTCAGACGGCCTCTGTGTTTTTTTTGGGGGGGGGGTCAGTTTTTCCTCGCGGTAACGAATTGGGCGAGGCCGCGAAGGTGTGCGGCGCGGCTGCCGAAGGGTTCGAGTGTTTCGAGTGCTTCCGCTACGAGTGTTTCGGCGTATTGCCGTGCGGCCGACAGGCCCATGAGTTTGACGTAGGTCGGTTTGTCGTTGTCGGCGTCTTTGCCGGCGGTTTTGCCCAGTGTGTCGGTGTCGGCTTCGCAGTCGAGTACGTCGTCTATGACTTGGAAGGCGAGGCCGAGGCGGGCGGCGTAGCGGTCGAGGCGTTGCAGGTCGTGGTCGGTCAGGTCGGGACAGCTGAGGCCGCCGAGGGCGGCGGCGGCGCGGATGAGTGCGCCTGTTTTCAGGCTGTGCATTTGTTCGAGTTCGCTTTGGGTGATGCTGCGGCCGACGTTGGCGAGGTCTATGGCCTGCCCGCCCGCCATGCCGAGGCTGCCGGAGGCGCGCGCGAGGGTGGAGAGCATGTGCAACTGGCGTTGCGGCGGCAGGGCGGTGGGGCGGCTGAGGAGGTCGAAGGCAAGGGTTTGCAGTGCGTCGCCCGCGAGCAGGGCGGCGGCTTCGCCGTAGCGGATGTGGCAGGTGGGGCGGCCGCGCCGCAGGCTGTCGTTGTCCATGGCGGGCATGTCGTCGTGAACGAGGGAGTAGACGTGTATGAGTTCTATGGCCGCCATCGCGGCTTCGACGGCATCGGGAACGGCTTCGCCCAGTTCGGAGGCGGCAAGCACGAGCAGGGGGCGCAGGCGTTTGCCGCCGTCGAGGGCGGCGTAGCGCATGGTTTCGTGCAGGCTTTGCGGGAGTTGGTTTTCAGGCGGCATCAGGCGTGCCAGAAGCAGTTCGGTTTGCGCCTGCGCCTGTGCCTGCCAGGTTTTCAGTTCATTCGTCGGCATCGAGTGTCAGCTCCTTGAGGCCGTCGGCATCGAGCACTTGCAGTTTTTGTTCGACTTCGGCCAGTTTGGTTTGGCAGTATTTGACCAGTTCGTTGCCTTCTTGGTAGGCGGCGAGTGCTTCTTCCAGCGGTATTTCGCTGTTTTGCATGGCCTGGGTCAGGGTTTCGAGGCGTTTGATTGCTTCTTCGAATGTTTTCGGTGCGGGGGATTTTTTCATGTCGGATACGGGTGGTGCAAAAAGGGGGCATTGTATCGCCGCTGTTGATGAAATGCCATTGTGCGGCATTTTGGGGTTTTGAGGCCGTCTGAAAGCGGGGAAGGGTGGTTTTCAGACGGCCTTTGGGGGTGTTTGTGCGGCGGTTTGAAGTATAATCGCGCTTTTCTATCGTTCTGAACAGGAATCCGAACATGATCAATCCGATTGCCGCTTTGTCGCCGTTGGACGGGCGTTATGCGAAATCCGTCGAGGCCTTGCGCCCCGTTTTTTCCGAATACGGCCTGATGAGGGCCAGGGTCAGGGTGGAGTTGTCTTGGTTGAAGGCGTTGGCCGCCGAGCCGAAAATTGTGGAGGTGCCGCCGTTTGACGAGGCGGTGTTGGCCGAAATCGATGATGTGATTGCCGGTTTTTCTTTGGAGGACGCGGCGGCGGTGAAGGCCATCGAGGCGACGACCAATCATGATGTGAAGGCTATTGAGTATTGGTTGAAGGAGCGGTTTGCCGGTGTGCCTGCGGTGTCGGCGGTGTCGGAGTTCATCCATTTTGCCTGCACCAGCGAGGACATCAATAATTTGTCTCACGCTTTGATGCTGCGCGAGGCGCGCGATGAAGTTTTGCTGCCGAAGTTGGCCGAGGTGTCGGATAAGTTGCGCTCGTTGGCGCATGAGTTGGCGGCGGTGCCGATGATGAGCCGTACGCACGGGCAGCCTGCCACGCCGACGACTTTGGGCAAGGAGGTCGCCAATGTGCTGTACCGTTTGGAACGTCAGGCGAAGCAGCTTTCCGCTCAGGAATTTTTGGGCAAAATCAATGGCGCGGTGGGTAATTACAATGCCCATATGGTTGCGTATCCCGATGTGGATTGGGAGGGGCATTGCCGTCGTTTTGTCGAGGAAGATTTGGGGCTGACGTTCAATCCGTACACGATTCAAATCGAGCCGCACGATTATATGGCGGAGTTTTTCCAAGCCGTTTCCCGCATCAATACGATTCTGATTGATTTCAACCGCGATGTGTGGGGCTATATTTCCCTCGGCTATTTCAAGCAGAAGGTGAAGGCGGGCGAGGTGGGCTCTTCCACGATGCCGCATAAGGTCAATCCGATTGATTTTGAAAATTCCGAAGGCAATTTGGGTATGGCGAATGCGGTTTTGGCCTTTTTGTCGGAAAAACTGCCCGTGTCCCGTTGGCAGCGCGATTTGACCGACAGTACGGTGTTGCGGAATATGGGTGTCGGCATCGGTTATGCGGTGTTGGGTTTGGCGGCGCACCTGCGCGGGCTGAACAAGCTGGAGGCGAATCCCGCCGCGTTGGCCGCCGATTTGGATGCGACTTGGGAGTTGTTGGCCGAGCCGATTCAGACGGTGATGCGCCGCTACGGCGTGGCCAATCCTTATGAAAAGCTGAAGGATTTGACGCGCGGCAAAGGCGGCATCACGCCAGAGGTGCTGGCATCGTTTATCCGCGATTTGGATATTCCGGACGGCGCAAAACAGCAGTTGCTGGATTTGACTCCGGCATCGTATGTCGGCAAGGCCGAGAATTTGGCGAAGCGGATTTGATGTCCGGCTGATGCGGCGGAAAGGCCGTCTGAAAATGCAATGGCTGTTGTGTTTTCAGACGGCCTTTTTCCCGAGTGGGGCCGTCTGAACAGGGCGGGTGCTGTTTTTCCGTTTGGCTGTGTCCGTTTGTTTGGGCGGGTTCAGGCGGCCGGGAACGGATAAACATGCCATCCGATTGTCAGCTTTTGCCGTTTGTCGTTAGAATGGGACATGAAAGATTGTGAAACGGCAAATATTCAATCAGATTTTTAAAAAAAGGGTGAACGATGTCTGCATTTATCTACGATGTGGCGATTATCGGCGCGGGACCTGCAGGCTCTGTGGCTGCGGCTTTGTTGAATCGGAGCGGCCTGAGTGTCTGCGTGTTGGAGAAGCAGCATTTCCCCCGTTTTGTGATTGGCGAGAGCCTGCTGCCTTATGCGATGGATGTGCTTGAAGAGGCAGGCTTGATGAGGGCGGTTCAGGCGGCCGGCCTGGGGTTTCAGTATAAAAACGGTTTTGCATTTTCTTGGGGTGACGAATATACCTCGTTTAGTTTTTTGGATAAATTCGGCACCGGCAATGAAACGGCGTTCAATGTGCCGCGTGCCGCTTTCGACAAACTGCTGATAGACGAAGTGGAAAAGCAGGGCGTGGCGGTGCGCTTCGGCGAAAGTTTGAAGTCGTTCGATAACGAGGGCGATACGGTGCTGCTAACCGTGCAGCGGGAAAACGGCGAAACCTATGATATGGAAACCCGTTTCGTGCTGGATGCCAGCGGTTTCTATCGCGCCCTGCCGCGCCTGATGGGCTGGGATTTGCCGCCGAATACGGTGATGCGCCAAGTGCATTTTACCCACATCGACGACCGTATCACTTCGCCGAAATTCGACCGCAATAAGAATTTGGTGTGCATTCATCCGAAGCATCGTGATGTTTGGTTGTGGCTGATACCGTTCGGCAACGGCCGCAGTTCTGTCGGCGTGGTTGGCGAAGAACGTTATTTCGGTCACAACGGCAGTGCCCGCATTCTGAAGCAGGCGGTGTCGGAAGTGCCTTATCTGGCGGAAATACTTGCCGATGCAAAATGGGACAACGATTTTCCGTTTAACTACCTGCCGGGTTATACCACCAAGGTAAAAGGGCTTTACGGCCGCCATTTTGCCCTGCTGGGCGCGTCGGGCGAGTTTCTCGACCCCGTGTTCTCATCGGGGGTAACGATAGCCGTGCAGTCGGCCAAGTTGGCGGCAGATTGCGTGATTCGCGAGTTGCGCGGAGGTAAGGTGGATTGGCATAAAGAGTTCTCCGTTCCTTTGATGGGCGGCGTTACTGCGTTCGGTAGTTACATCAAGGGATGGTATGACGGGGGTTTCCAAGATTTGATATTCGATAAAAAATGCAATCCCGATGTCCGCCGTATGCTCTGCGCGATTTTGGCCGGATATGCTTGGGATAGAAACAACCCCTGCGTCAGCGATTCGCAAATGCTGTTTGGCTAATCAGGATGTTTTGAGGCCGTCTGAAAAGTGCATCTGCCTTTCAGACGGCCTCTCTTCTTTGCTATAATCCATTCCGATTACAGTCAACTACACATTCAAACAGGAGTTTCCTATGGCACTCGTATCCATGCGCCAACTGCTCGACCATGCAGCCGAAAACAGCTACGGCCTGCCCGCATTCAACGTTAATAATCTTGAGCAAATGCGCGCCATTATGGAGGCTGCCGATTCCGTCAACGCCCCCGTTATCGTTCAAGCATCCGCCGGCGCGCGCAAATATGCAGGCGCGCCGTTTTTACGCCACCTGATTCTGGCGGCAGTCGAAGAATTCCCGCACATCCCCGTCGTCATGCACCAAGACCACGGCGCATCGCCCGACGTGTGCCAACGCTCCATCCAACTGGGCTTCTCCTCCGTCATGATGGACGGCTCGCTGATGGAAGACGGCAAAACCCCGTCCACCTACGAATACAACGTCGACGTCACCCGTACCGTCGTTAACTTCTCCCACGCCTGTGGCGTATCCGTCGAAGGGGAAATCGGCGTATTGGGCAACCTCGAAACCGGCGAAGCAGGCGAAGAAGACGGTGTAGGCGCAGTCGGCAAACTCTCACACGACCAAATGCTCACCAGCGTTGAAGATGCCGTGCGCTTTGTTAAAGACACGGGCGTGGACGCGCTCGCCATCGCCGTCGGAACCAGCCACGGCGCGTACAAATTCACCCGTCCGCCCACCGGCGACGTATTGCGCATCGACCGCATCAAAGAAATCCACCAAGCCCTGCCTAATACCCACATCGTGATGCACGGCTCCAGCTCCGTTCCTCAAGAATGGCTGAAAGTCATCAACGAACACGGCGGTAAAATTGGCGAAACCTATGGCGTACCCGTAGAAGAAATCGTCGAAGGCATCAAGCACGGCGTGCGCAAAGTCAACATCGACACCGACCTTCGCCTCGCCTCCACCGGCGCCATCCGCCGCTTCATGGCAGAAAATCCGTCCGAATTCGACCCGCGCAAATACCTGAGCAAAACCGTCGAAGCCATGAAACAAATCTGTCTCGATCGCTACCTTGCATTCGGTTGCGAAGGTCAGGCAGGAAAAATCAAACCTGTTTCACTTGAAAAAATGGCCGACCGCTACGCCAAGGGCGAACTGAGTCAGGTAATCCGTTAAGGGTAAGCGAAATCGGATTTGATTTATCGGTTTAAGGGTGGTTTGAAAAATAATTTCAGACCGCCCTTTTTGATTTTCAGACGGCCTGATTATTGCGTTACCGAAAAAATACAACGATTGGCCGACAAGTATGTGAAATCCGATATTTTTCTTGAAAATACATGCGCTAATGTAGTATAGTACGGGGCTTGGCATTCGATGCCAAGAATTTATTTTTGTCCGAATGGTTAGCCAATCGTAGCTAACCCCTTTTATTTAAGGAAAATAATCATGACATTAGGTCTGGTTGGACGCAAGGTAGGCATGACTCGCGTGTTTGACGAACAGGGTGCTTCTGTTCCGGTAACCGTGTTGGAAATGACTCCGAACCGCGTCACTCAACTCAAATCCGAAGGTGCTGACGGTTATACGGCCGTTCAAGTTACCTTCGGTCAGAAAAAAGCAAATCGCGTTAACAAGGCTGAAGCTGGACATTTTGCAAAAGCAGGTGTTGAAGCTGGTCGCGGTTTGGTTGAATTTGCTATTTCTGCTGAAAAAGCTGCTGAACTGCAAGCAGGTGGCGAAGTAACTGTAGCCCTGTTTGAAGCTGGTCAGCTGGTCGACGTTACCGGAACCTCAAAAGGTAAAGGTTTTTCCGGTACGATCAAACGACACAATTTTGATTCTCAACGTACCTCTCATGGTAACTCGCGCTCACATCGTGTGCCTGGCTCTATCGGTATGGCTCAAGATCCGGGCCGTGTTTTCCCGGGTCAGCGCATGGCGGGCCAATACGGTAACACTAAAGCAACTGTGCAAAATTTAGAAATTGTACGTGTTGATGTAGAACGTCATCTTTTGCTTGTTAAAGGTGCAGTGCCGGGTGCTGTGAATAGCGATGTAATTGTACGTCCTAGCGTGAAAGTGGGTGCGTAATGGAATTAAAAATAATCAACGCTCAAGGTCAGGTTTCAGGCGCTTTGTCTGCCTCTGATGCTTTGTTCGCGCGTGAGTATAACGAGGCATTGGTTCATCAGTTGGTAACCGCATTTTTGGCGAATGCCCGTTCCGGTAATCGTGCACAGCTCACTCGCGCAGAAGTTAAACATTCTACTAAAAAGCCGTGGCGCCAAAAGGGTACGGGACGTGCCCGCTCAGGTATGACCTCTTCTCCGTTATGGCGTAGTGGTGGACGTGCGTTCCCCAACAAGCCTGACGAAAATTTCACTCAAAAAGTAAACCGTAAAATGTACCGTGCCGGTATGGCGACTATTCTGTCGCAGTTGGTGCGTGACGAACGGCTTTATGTGGTTGAAGAGCTGGCTGCCGCCACTCCTAAAACTAAAGAGTTTGCCGGACAGGTAAAAAATTTAGGTTTGGAACAGGTGTTGTTTGTAACTAAACAGCTTGATGAGAATGTTTACTTAGCTTCTCGCAATTTGCCAAATGTATTGGTATTGGAAGCACATCAAGTTGATCCTTATAGTTTGCTGCGTTATAAAAAAGTAGTTTTTACTAGGGATGCAATTGCCCAGTTAGAGGAGCAGTGGGTATGAATCAAGAACGTTTGATGAAGGTAATTTTAGCCCCTGTTGTTTCTGAAAAAAGCAATTTGTTGGCTGAAAAGCGAAACCAAATGACTTTCAAAGTATTGCCAGATTCTACCAAATCGGAGATTAAGGCTGCTGTTGAGCTTTTGTTTGGTGTTCAAGTGGCTTCGGTAACGACAACTACAACCAAAGGTAAAGTGAAACGTTTTGGTCGCACTGTTGGTCGTCGTAGCGATGTAAAAAAAGCTTATGTAAGTTTGGTTGAAGGTCAAGAGCTTGATCTCGAGGCTGCCGCTGCTGTGGCTGATAAGGAGTAAGGTAAGATGGCTATTGTAAAAATGAAGCCTACTTCCGCTGGTCGACGCGGCATGGTTCGCGTAACTACTGAAGGTTTGCATAAAGGTGCGCCATTTGCGGCTCTGGTTGAGAAGAAAAAAACTACTGCCGGACGTAATAATAATGGCCATATCACTACCCGTCATAAAGGTGGTGGTCACAAACATCATTATCGTGTGGTAGATTTTAAGCGCAATAAGGATGGTATTGCTGCTAAAGTGGAAAGAATCGAATACGATCCAAATCGTACAGCTCATATTGCTCTTCTGTGTTATGCAGATGGTGAGCGCCGTTATATCATTGCCCCTCGAGGCATTCAGGCTGGTGCGGTACTGATTTCTGGTGTAGAGGCTCCCATTAAAGCGGGCAATACTTTGCCGATTCGTAATATCCCGGTTGGTACAACCATTCACTGTATCGAGATGAAACCTGGTAAAGGTGCGCAAATTGCACGTTCTGCTGGAGCATCTGCAGTTTTGCTTGCTAAAGAAGGGGTTTACGCTCAGATTCGTCTGCGCTCTGGTGAAGTCCGTAAGATTCATGTTGATTGCCGTGCCACAATTGGTGAAGTAGGCAATGAAGAGCAAAGTTTGCAAAAAATTGGCAAGGCTGGTGCTAATCGTTGGCGCGGTGTTAGACCGACTGTTCGTGGTGTGGTAATGAACCCGGTAGATCACCCTCATGGTGGTGGCGAAGGTCGTACTGGTGAAGCTCGCGAGCCTGTTAGTCCTTGGGGTACTCCGGCAAAAGGTTATCGTACTCGCAATAATAAACGCACGAACAATATGATTGTTCGACGTCGTTACTCGAATAAAGGTTAATTAATATGGCTCGTTCATTAAAAAAAGGCCCATATGTTGATTTGCATTTGTTGAAAAAAGTTGATGCAGCTCGTGCAAGCAATGATAAACGCCCAATTAAAACTTGGTCTCGCCGTTCTACCATTTTGCCTGATTTTATTGGTCTGACAATTGCAGTACATAATGGGCGGACACATGTGCCTGTTTTTATCAGTGATAATATGGTAGGTCATAAATTAGGTGAATTCTCATTGACCCGTACCTTTAAGGGTCACTTAGCTGATAAAAAAGCGAAGAAAAAGTAGGGGATAAGACATGAGAGTATCTGCATTACATAAGAATGCCCGTATTTCTGCTCAGAAAGCTCGTTTAGTAGCAGATTTAATTCGTGGAAAAAATGTTGCCCACGCCCTGAATATTTTGACTTTTAGCCCTAAAAAAGGTGCTGAGTTGATTAGAAAAGTACTGGAATCTGCGATTGCCAATGCAGAGCATAATGAAGGTGCTGATATTGACGATCTGAAGGTTGTTATGATTTGTGTGGATAAAGCCGCATCATTAAAACGCTTTCAGGCTCGAGCTAAGGGTCGTGGAAATCGTATTGAAAAACAAACATGTCATATTGCTGTGACGGTGGGTAACTAAGGAAAAGCTATGGGACAAAAAATTCATCCAACTGGCTTTCGTTTGGCAGTAAATAAAGATTGGTCTTCAAAGTGGTTTGCTAAAAGTAGCGATTTTTCTGTTGTCTTAAAGCAAGATATTGATGTTCGCGAATATTTACGTAAACGCTTGTCCAATGCATCAATTGGCCGTGTTGTTATTGAGAGGCCTGCCAAATCTGCTCGTGTTACTATTTTCTCGGCTCGGCCAGGAATGGTGATTGGTAGAAAAGGTGAAGATATTGATGTGTTAAAACGTGATTTGCAAAATTTAATGGGTGTTCCTGTTCATGTTAATATCGAAGAGATTCGAAAACCTGAATTGGATGCACAAATTATTGCGGATGGAATAGCTCAGCAATTGGAAAAGCGTGTTCAATTTCGTCGCGCTATGAAGCGTGCCATGCAAAATGCTATGCGTGTTGGTGCAAAAGGTATCAAAATTATGACCTCTGGACGGTTAAATGGTGCTGACATTGCCCGTAGTGAATGGTACCGGGAAGGGCGTGTGCCTTTGCATACTTTGCGTGCTAATGTAGGTTATGCTACCAGTGAGGCAAATACTACATATGGTGTAATTGGATTAAAGGTTTGGGTATATACTGGCGAAGGCAAAGATGTTGTTTTGAATAAACCTGAACAAGAGCATAAACGCAGAAAGGTAGGACGCAATGCTGCAACCAACTAGACTGAAGTACCGTAAGCAGCATAAAGGACGCAATACAGGCTTGGCTCTGCGCGGTAATGCTGTTAGTTTTGGTGATTTTGCTTTGAAGGCTGTGGGTCGTGGTAGGCTTACTGCAAGGCAAATCGAAGCTGCTCGACGCGCAATGACACGTCATATTAAGCGTGGCGGTCGTATTTGGATTCGTGTATTCCCAGATAAGCCAATTACAGAGAAACCAATACAAGTTCGTATGGGTGGAGGTAAGGGTTCTGTTGAATATTATGTTGCAGAAATTAAACCCGGGAAAATTCTCTATGAGATGGATGGTGTTGCAGAATCTTTAGCACGTGAAGCTTTTGCATTAGCTGCAGCTAAGCTGCCAATTCCAACTGTATTTGTAACGAGACAGGTGGGTAAATAATGAAAACTCATGAATTGAAGAATAGATCAATTGAGCAGTTAAACCAAGAGTTGATAGATTTATTAAAAGTTCAATTTGGTTTGCGTATGCAGCATGCGACTGGCCAATTAGGAAAAACCAGTGAGTTAAAAAAAGTACGCCGAAATATTGCACGTATTAAGACTGTTTTAGCTGAAAAAGGTGCTCAATAATGATCGAAATTAAAAATGTTCGTACTTTGCAGGGTAAGGTCGTCAGCAATAGTATGGATAAAACGGTTACCGTTTTGGTTGAGCGGAAGGTAAAGCATCCTTTGTATGGTAAAGTTATTCGTCGCTCTACAAAAATTCATGCCCATGATTCAACAAATCAATGTAATGTTGGTGATGTTGTAATTATTGAAGAGAGCCGCCCTTTATCAAAAACAAAATCTTGGGTAGTTAAGGAATTGGTAGAAAAAGTGCGCTCGATATAATTTAGTTTTGCTATTTATATAGCAGGGGCGGACTTGCAATTTTAAAAAAACCGCTGTATACTCCGCCCCTTATTTTGAGCTTGCTAGATTCCTAGATGCTTCTCCCCTTGGGGCCAAAACTGATTTATTAGAACCTATTAGTTGGGTTTTAGTATTGCTATACATTGAATGCTGTAATGCAATATTAAAAGTGATAAATTAAGTTGGATTTAATTAAAGGTAATAATATGATTCAAATGCAGACCATCTTAGATGTGGCTGATAACTCTGGTGCGCGTCGCGTGATGTGTATTAAAGTGTTGGGTGGATCTAAGCGTCGCTACGCTTCTGTTGGCGACATTGTTAAAGTCGCAGTTAAAGATGCGGCTCCGCGTGGGCGGGTTAAAAAAGGTGATGTGTACAATGCGGTTGTTGTTCGTACCGCTAAAGGTGTGCGTCGTCCCGATGGTGCGTTGATTAAATTTGATAACAACGCTGCAGTGTTGTTAAATAATAAACTTGAACCTCTGGGTACTCGTATTTTTGGACCGGTAACCCGCGAGTTGCGTACTGAGCGATTTATGAAAATCGTTTCATTGGCGCCTGAAGTATTATAAGGAATAGCGCGATGAATAAAATCATTAAAGGTGACCAAGTTGTTGTGATCACTGGTAAGGATAAAGGTAAGCAAGGTCAAGTGGTTCGTGTATTGGGCGGTAAAGTTGTTGTTGAGGGTGTTAACATTGTTAAACGTCATCAAAAACCTAATCCAATGCGTGGTGTTGAGGGTGGCATTGTTTCAAAAGAAATGCCGTTGGATATTTCTAATGTTGCAATCCTGAATCCGGAAACTAATAAAGCAGACCGTGTTGGTATTAAAGTGATTGAGAATGAAGGCAAAGTTAAGCGCGTTCGTTTCTTCAAATCAAATGGCTCTGTTATTGGAGCATAAGGAGATAACATGGCTCGTTTGAGAGAGTTTTATAAAGATACAGTCGTTCCTGAATTGGTTAAACAGTTTGGTTACAAGTCAGTAATGGAAGTTCCTCGTATTGAAAAAATCACTTTAAATATGGGGGTTGGAGAGGCTGTTGCTGATAAAAAAGTTATGGAGCATGCGGTATCTGATTTGGAAAAAATTGCTGGTCAAAAACCAGTAGTTACAGTTGCTCGTAAATCTATCGCTGGCTTTAAAATTCGTGATAATTATCCTGTTGGTTGCAAAGTAACATTGCGTCGTGATCAAATGTTCGAATTCTTGGATCGTTTGATTACTATTGCATTACCTCGAGTGCGTGACTTCCGTGGTGTAAGTGGTAAATCTTTTGATAGCCGTGGTAATTACAACATGGGTGTTCGCGAGCAAATCATTTTCCCGGAAATTGAATACGATAAAATTGATGCTTTGCGTGGTTTGAATATTACTATTACAACTACTGCAAAAACTGATGAAGAAGCTAAAGCTTTATTGTCGCTGTTCAAGTTTCCGTTTAAAGGATAATCATGGCTAAGAAAGCACTTATTAATCGTGAACTGAAACGTCAAGCTTTGGCGAAAAAGTTTGCAGCCAAACGTGAGGCAATTTTTGCTGTTATTAATGATGCGAATGCAACTGAAGAAGAGCGTTTTGAAGCTCGTCTGAGGTTTCAATCCATTCCTCGTAATGCAGCTCCTGTACGTCAACGCCGTCGTTGTGCTTTGACAGGTCGTCCTCGTGGTACTTTCCGTAAATTCGGTTTGGGTCGTATTAAAATCCGTGAAATCGCTATGCGTGGCGAGATTCCGGGTGTTGTTAAAGCTAGCTGGTAATAGGAGTATTAATAATGAGTATGCATGATCCTATTTCCGATATGTTGACTCGTATTCGTAATGCGCAACGTGCCAATAAGGTAGTAGTTGCCATGCCTTCTTCAAAATTAAAGTGTGCAATTGCAAAGGTCTTGAAAGAAGAAGGTTATATCGAGGATTTTTCGGTTTCTGCTGATGCGAAGCCGGTATTGGAAATTCAATTGAAATACTATGCAGGTCGCCCTGTGATTGAGCAAATTAAACGTGTTTCACGTCCAGGTTTGCGTATTTACAAAGCTTCTAGTGAAATTCCCAATGTTATGAACGGCTTGGGTATCGCTATTGTTAGTACTTCTAAAGGTGTAATGACTGACCGCAAGGCTCGTTCTGAGGGTGTTGGTGGTGAGTTGTTGTGCATTGTAGCCTAGTGGAGAAAAGTAAATGTCACGTGTCGCAAAAAACCCAGTGACTGTTCCTGCTGGTGTAGAAGTAAAATTTGGAACAGAAGCATTGGTTATCAAGGGTAAGAATGGCGAGTTGTCCTTTCCTTTGCATTCTGATGTCGCGATTGAATTAAACGATGGTAAATTAACTTTTGCTGCAAAAAATGACAGTAAACAGGCAAATGCTATGTCAGGTACTGCTCGTGCATTAGTTAATAATATGGTTAAAGGTGTTTCAGAAGGTTTTGAAAAAAAACTACAATTGATTGGTGTGGGTTACCGTGCTCAAGCTCAAGGCAAAGTTTTGAATTTGTCTTTGGGTTTTTCTCATCCAATCGTATATGAAATGCCCGAAGGTGTTTCTGTTCAAACTCCTAGCCAAACAGAGATCGTTTTGACTGGTGCAGATAAACAAGTAGTTGGTCAAGTCGCTGCTGAAATTCGTGCATTCCGTTCTCCTGAGCCTTATAAAGGTAAGGGTGTTCGTTATGTAGGTGAAGTGGTAGTGATGAAAGAAGCCAAGAAAAAATAATTGAGGTTCACTAATGGATAAACATACAACCCGACTCCGTCGTGCACGCAAAACCCGTGCACGTATTGCGGACTTGAAAATGGTAAGATTATGTGTGTTCCGTAGCAATAATCATATTTATGCTCAAGTAATTAGTGCTGAAGGTGATAAAGTATTGGCCCAAGCCTCTACATTGGAAGCTGAAGTGCGTGATAGTCTGAAATCTGGTAGCAACGTCGAGGCAGCTGCAGTAGTAGGAAAGCGCATTGCTGAGAAAGCTAAAGCAGTAGGTGTGGAAAAAGTTGCTTTTGATCGTTCAGGTTTCCAATATCACGGTCGTGTGAAAGCTTTGGCTGAAGCTGCACGTGAAAATGGTTTAAGCTTCTAATAATTGGAGACTTTCAGATGGCAAAACATGAAATTGAAGAACGTGGTGACGGCCTGATTGAAAAAATGGTCGCAGTTAATCGCGTAACTAAAGTAGTTAAAGGTGGCCGTATCATGGCTTTCTCTGCACTAACTGTTGTTGGTGACGGTGACGGCCGTATTGGTATGGGAAAAGGTAAGTCTAAAGAGGTTCCTGTTGCTGTACAAAAAGCAATGGATCAAGCTCGTAGATCAATGATTAAAGTTCCTCTTAAAAATGGTACTATCTATCACGAGGTGCTTGGGAAACATGGTGCAACACGTGTATTCATGCAGCCGGCAAAAGAAGGTAGCGGTGTTAAGGCTGGAGGACCAATGAGATTAGTATTTGACGCGTTAGGTGTACATAATATTTCTGCTAAGGTTCATGGCTCAACTAATCCTTATAATATTGTGCGTGCTACATTGGATGGTTTATCAAAATTGTACACGCCAGCGGAAGTTGCTGCTAAAAGAGGAATGTCCGTAGAGAAGATTTTAGGGGATATTGATGAGTGAGAAAAAATTGATCCAAATAACTTTAGTTAAAAGTTTGATTGGTACCATTTCCTCGCATCGAGCATGTGCTCGCGGCTTAGGTTTAAAAAGACGTGGCCATGTTGTGAATGTATTAGATACACCTGAAAATTGGGGTATGATTAATAAAATCCGTTATTTGCTAAAGGTGGAGCTATAGTTATGTTTTTAAATACTATTCAGCCTGCAGAAGGGGCAAAGCATTCTTGCCGTCGAGTTGGTCGGGGTATAGGCAGTGGATTAGGTAAGACTTGTGGGTGTGGCCATAAGGGGCAAAAAAGCCGCTCAGGTGGTTTCCATAAAGTTGGTTTTGAAGGTGGACAAATGCCTTTACAACGAAGATTACCTAAACGAGGTTTTAGATCTTTGACTGCTTTGGTAACTGCAGAAGTTCACCTAACAGAGCTTAATTCATTGAGTTCTGATGTGGTTGATTTATTTTCTCTGAAACAAGCAGGCATTGTTTCAGATAAAGTGAAATTTGTAAAAATAATTTCATCTGGAAGCATAGAAAGAGCTGTTGTTTTAAAGGGTATCAAGGCTACTAAAGGTGCAAAAATTGCAATCGAAGCAGCTGGTGGTAGAATTGAAGAGTAAGGTTGATAACTAAATGGCAGCTAATCAGCATTTGGTATTAGAATTATTTAAGTCTGGTGAATTTAAGCAACGGCTAATCTTTCTTTTAGCTGCATTATTCGTTTTCCGGATTGGTGCTCATATTCCTGTTCCCGGTGTTGATGCAGCTGCTTTAAACGACTTTTATCAAAATTCTACCAATGGCATCCTTAATATGCTTAATATGTTTTCTGGTGGATCCTTGGAACGATTTAGCATCTTCGCAATTGGTATAATGCCTTATATCTCTGCTTCTATTGTGGTTCAGCTTGCATCAGAAATAATTCCAACATTAAAAGCGTTAAAAAAGGAAGGTGAAGCAGGCCGGAAGGTAATTACTAAATATACTCGATTGTGTACAGTTTTCTTGGCTACTTTGCAGGGTGTGGCTGCTGCTGCATTTGTTTATCAGCAGAATGTTGTGGTTATTGGACAAATAGAATTTTATTTTTCTACGATAATTTGTTTGGTAACAGGAACAATGTTTTTGATGTGGCTTGGGGAGCAGATAACGGAAAGAGGTATAGGTAATGGGATTTCTCTTATTATCATGGCAGGAATTGCTTCTGGTATACCTTTTGGAGTCTCACAATTTTTAAATGTTGCAACTAATAATTTGGCTTTAGCATTAATTGTTGTTATTAGTGTTTTGTTTTTAGTATACATTGTTGTTTACTTTGAATCAGCTCAACGTAAAATTCCTGTGCATTATGCGAGAAATTCAAATAGTCAGGGGTTTTTAGGGAAAAGCAATCATTTGCCATTTAAGTTAAATATGGCTGGGGTAATTCCGCCTATTTTTGCTTCAAGTATAATCCTTTTCCCTGTTACGATTATTGGCTGGTTTGGGAGAGGCAATAATGTAGGTTGGGTGCAAAAGCTGTTGCTATGGTTACAGCATGGCAATTCTGTTTATATTTCCTTTTTTGCAGTTTCTATTATTTTCTTTTGTTATTTTTATACTGCATTAGTTTTTAGTCCCAAGGAAATGGCAGAAAATCTCAAAAAGAGTGGTGCTTTTGTACCGGGAGTAAGACCTGGAATTCAAACATCTCTATACTTAGAGAATGTGGTTATGCGCATAACTTTGTGGGGAGCAGTATATATCACAGTTATATGCTTAATTCCTGAGCTTTTTTCCTCAATTTTTGGGGCTGGTTTATCATTGGGTGGAACATCTCTATTAATTCTTGTTGTTGTGGCAATGGATTTTAGTACACAAGTTTCTTCATATAGGGTGAGCCAGCAGTATGAACAGTTAATGAAAAAATATAATAGAGATATATTATAAGTAATAGTTGAGTAGTATATGGCTAAAGAAGACATTATACAGATGCAAGGGGAAATCCTAGAGACTTTGCCTAATGCAACTTTTAAAGTGAAACTAGAGAATGATTATATAGTATTAGGGCATATATCAGGTAAGATGAGGATGCACTACATACGGATTTCGCCTGGTGATAAGGTTACCGTTGAATTAACACCTTATGATTTGTCACGTGCTCGTATTGTATTTCGAGCTAGGTAATTGAATGAAAGGAAGCTATAATGCGCGTTCAGCCATCTGTTAAAAAGATCTGTCGTAATTGTAAAATTATTCGCCGGAACAGAATAGTTCGAGTGATTTGTACTGATCCAAGGCATAAGCAACGGCAAGGTTAACTTTGCTAAAATTTGTTATTGTGGTCAGTAGTTTGTAATAAAAGGAAAAAATATGGCTCGTATAGCAGGGGTGAATATCCCTAATAATGCTCATATCGTAATTGGATTGCAAGCGATTTATGGTATAGGTAGTACTCGTGCCAAGTTAATTTGTGCTGCAACAGGTATTGAAGGTAGCACAAAAGTTAAAGACTTGGATGAAAATCAATTGGAAGCTTTACGTGAGCAAGTTCTTCAGTATGAAGTCGAAGGTGATTTGCGTCGTGAAATAACTATGTCTATTAAGAGATTGATGGATATGGGGTGTTATAGAGGTTTCCGCCATCGTCGTGGTCTTCCTTGTCGTGGGCAGCGTACTAAAACAAATGCTCGTACACGTAAAGGTCCAAGAAAAGCTATTGCAGGTAAAAAATAAATTTTAAAGGATTAGTTTAATGGCAAAAGCAAACACAGCTTTGCGTGTACGTAAAAAAGTACGCAAGACTATTAGTGAAGGTATTGTGCATGTTCATGCATCTTTTAATAATACTATCATTACTATTACCGATCGCCAAGGGAATGCATTATCTTGGGCTACTTCTGGTGGTGCCGGTTTTAAAGGTTCGCGCAAAAGTACACCATTCGCTGCTCAAGTCGCAGCAGAAACAGCTGGTAAAGTTGCCCAAGAGTATGGTATTAAGAATTTAGAAGTGCGTATTAAAGGACCAGGCCCTGGTCGAGAGTCATCTGTTCGTGCTTTGAATGCTCTGGGTTTTAAAATAATTAGCATTACAGATGTGACGCCATTGCCACATAATGGCTGTCGTCCACCTAAAAAACGTCGTATTTAGAATTTGGAGTGATTGGAATTATGGCACGGTATATTGGCCCTAAATGTAAATTGGCTCGTCGAGAAGGGACTGATTTGTTCCTAAAAAGTGCTCGTCGTTCAGTAGAATCTAAGTGTAAATTTGACTCAGCTCCTGGTCAGCATGGTGCAAAAAAAGTACGGCTTTCGGGGTATGGTCTGCAGTTGCGTGAAAAGCAAAAAATACGCCGTATTTATGGTGTATTGGAACGTCAATTTAGACGATATTTT
The DNA here is from genome assembly GCF_001807735.1 of Neisseria sp. HMSC31F04. NCBI lineage: Bacteria > Pseudomonadati > Pseudomonadota > Betaproteobacteria > Neisseriales > Neisseriaceae > Neisseria > Neisseria sp. HMSC31F04. The sequence goes on from NZ_KV790797.1 coordinate 42,862, forward strand.
GCGGAAGCTTCTAGAAGAAAAGGCTCCACAGGGGAATTATTATTGCAACTATTAGAATCCCGTTTAGATAATGTGGTTTATCGTATGGGTTTTGGGTCTACGAGAGCAGAAGCGCGACAATTGGTTGCTCATAAGGCTATTGTCGTTAATGGACATGTAGTAAATATCCCTTCTTTTCAAGTTCAACCAGGTGATGTTGTTGCCGTTCGAGAGAAGGCTAAAAAACAGGTTCGAATTCAGGAAGCGTTAGGGTTGGCTATTCAGATTGGTTTTCCTGGCTGGGTTGCTGTTGATACTGGAAAAATGGAAGGTATTTTTAAAAATATGCCCGACCGTTCAGAGTTAACTGGTGATATTAATGAACAGCTAGTGGTGGAATTCTATTCCAAGTAAATACTAGCTTAAAGAGGGACAGCTAAATGCATAATAGCACTTCCGAATTCTTGAAGCCTAGGCAAATTGATGTTAGCACTATATCACCTACTCGCGCAAAAGTGTCGATGCAACCATTCGAGCGGGGATTCGGTCATACTTTAGGTAATGCGTTGCGTCGAATCTTATTGTCATCTATGGATGGCTTTGCGCCAACAGAGGTTTCAATAACAGGTGTGTTACATGAATATTCTACATTAGATGGTATTCAAGAAGATGTTGTTGATGTGTTGTTAAATATTAAGGGTATAATATTTAAACTGCATGGCCGAAATGAAGTGCGTCTGAAGTTGAAGAAGTCAGGTTCAGGTGTAGTGTTGGCAAATGATATTGAGTTGCCACATGACGCTGAAGTTATAAATCCTAATCATGTTATTTGTCATTTGTCCGATAATGCTGACATTGAAATGGAAATTAAGGTCGAGAAAGGCCGCGGTTACCAATCTGTTGTAGGACGGAAAAAATCAGGGAATGAAAATAATATCGGATCTATTCAATTGGATGCAAGTTTTTCTCCTATTGCTCGTGTTAGCTTTGATGTTGAGCCTGCGCGAGTGGAGCAGCGAACAGATCTTGATCGGTTAGTCTTAGATATTGAAACGGATGGTTCTTTAGAGCCAGAAGAAGCAGTTCGTAGTGCTGCTCGAATATTGATTGATCAGATGGCTGTATTTGCTGATTTGCAAGGCACTCCTATTGAGGAAGTTGAGGAAATAGCTCCACCTATTGATCCTATTTTATTACGTCCTGTAGATGATCTGGAATTAACAGTACGGTCTGCTAACTGCCTGAAAGCTGAAGATATCTATTATATTGGTGATTTGATTCAGCGTACTGAGACAGAGTTGTTAAAAACACCAAACTTGGGTAGGAAGTCTTTAAATGAAATTAAAGAAGTTCTTGCTTCTAAAGGATTGACTCTTGGTTCAAAACTTGAAGCATGGCCTCCAATAAATTTAGAGAAGCCTTAAAGTTTGAATATTAAAGGATAATAGTATGCGCCATCGCAATGGTAATCGTAAATTAAATAGGACTAGTAGTCATAGGGCTGCAATGTTAAGGAATATGGCAAATTCTTTGTTGGTTCATGAATCTATCGTGACAACTTTGCCAAAAGCAAAAGAACTTCGCCGAGTTGTAGAGCCGTTAATTACTTTAGCTAAGAAGCCATCTTTGGCAAATCGTAGATTGGCTTTTAATCGGACACGTGATCGTGATGTAGTGGTTAAGCTATTTGATGATTTGGGGCAACGTTTTATGTCTCGTAATGGAGGCTATATTCGTATTTTAAAATGTGGATTCCGTCAAGGTGATAATGCGCCGCTAGCGTTGGTTGAATTGGTTGATAAGGCTGAGATACGGGATGAGTAATATAAAGCCGGTCACTTTTTGACCGGCTTTTTGTATATTTGCTATACGCGTCTAGATAATCTGGGATATTTGGTTCTAATAAAATTTTTGGTTGATGTAGATTAGTAGTTATGATATTTGTGCGGAAA
>NZ_KV790798.1:0-15291 GCF_001807735.1 Neisseria sp. HMSC31F04
GATTTTGGGGGGATTTTGCAAAGGTCTCGGCCCCAGCCTGAAAATCCCAACCCCGAAAAGGCAAATATGCGATAATCGCCCCGTCCTACCGATTAGAGGCAACACATGGCCCGCCCCGCATTTTCCACCCGCCCTTTTCGGGCCGCATGCCGCGGCGCATCCGTCATTGTTTGCCGTTGTTTCGCAAAACCCCGCCTTCGCGGGGTTTTTGCCGAATGAAGAAAGGAAACCGAATGCCCAACCCGCTTTACCGACAACACGTCATTTCCATTTCCGACCTGACGACCGAACAGCTCGAACTGCTGCTTCAGACGGCCTTGAAGCTGAAAGAGCACCCGCGCGACGACCTGCTCGAAGGCAAACTCATCGGCTCATGCTTTTTCGAACCCTCCACCCGCACGCGCCTGTCGTTTGAAACCGCCGTGCAACGCTTGGGCGGCAAAGTCATCGGCTTTGCCGACGGCGCGAACACCAGCGCGAAAAAAGGCGAAACCCTCGCCGACACCGCCCGCATCATCTCCAGCTACACCGACGCCATCATCCAACGCCATCCCAAAGACGGCGCGGCGCGCGTGTCTGCCGAGTTTTCCAAAGTCCCCGTCATCAACGCCGGCGACGGCACCAACCAACACCCCAGCCAAACCCTGCTCGACCTCGTGACCATCTACGAAACCCAAGGTCGTCTGAACAAGCTCAAAATCGCCATGGCGGGCGACCTCAAATACGGCCGCACCGTCCATTCCCTCTGCCAAGCCCTCAAACGCTGGGATTGCGAATTCGCCTTCGTCTCCCCGCCCAGCCTCGCCATGCCCGAATACATCACCGAAGAACTCGAAGCCGCAGGCTGCCGTTACCAAATCCTGCCCGACCTCGAAGCCGCTATCGAATGGGCGGACATCCTGTACATGACCCGCGTCCAACGCGAACGCTTCGACGAACAAGAGTTCGCCAAAATCCAAGGCAAATTCAACCTCAACGCCGCCATGCTCGCCAACGCCCGTCCCAATCTGCGCGTGCTGCACCCCCTGCCGCGCGTTGACGAAATCCACCCCGACGTCGATGCCACGCCGCACGCCTACTATTTCGAGCAGGCGACCAACGGCGTTTACGCCCGCATGGCGATTTTGTCGCTGGTGTTGAACGAAGAAGTGTAAGGAAAAAAACATGGAAAATAAAAAACTCAGCGTCGAAGCCATCGAAAACGGTACCGTCATCGACCACATCCCCGCCGGGCTGGGCCTGGCCATCCTGCGCCAGTTCAAACTGCTGCATTACGGCAGTGCCGTAACCGTCGGCTTCAACCTGCCCAGTAAAACCCAAGGCCGCAAAGACATCATCAAAATTTCCGGCGTGGCATTCGACGACGAGGCTGCCAACCGCCTCGCCCTCTTCGCGCCCGAAGCCACCGTCAATACCATCGCCGATTTCAAAGTGGTGGCCAAACGCCGCCTGACCCTGCCCGACGAAATCGCCGAAGTGTTCCGCTGCCCCAATGCCAACTGCGCCAGCCACGGCGAACCGGTGAAAAGCCGCTTTTCCATCCGCGGCCAAGGCAGCCAGACCAAGCTCAAATGCCATTACTGCGAAAAAACCTTCCCGCGCGAATTCGTATTGGATGCCTGATGCGGAGAGGCCGTCTGAAAAACAGGTTCCGACATTGCCGAAGCCCGTTTCAGACGGCCTTTCCAAATCGGGCATATCCTTTATAATCCGCCGCTTTCCCATTCAAAAGGCCGTCTGAAATGACCCAAAACGCAAACAACCTCTGCTGGCTCGACATGGAAATGACCGGGCTTGACCCCGAACGCGAACGCATCATCGAAGTCGCCATGATTATCACCGACCCCGATTTGAACGTCTTGGCGCAGTCCGAAGTTTATGTCGTCCACCAAAGCGACGAACTGCTCGACGGCATGGACGAATGGAACACCGCCACCCACGGCCGCACGGGGCTGACGCAGCGCGTACGCGAATCGCGGCTGACCGAAGCCGAAGTGGAACAAAAACTGCTCGACTTTATCGCGCAATGGATTCCCGAAAAAACCACGCCGATGTGCGGCAACTCCATCCACCAAGACCGCCGTTTTATGGTCAAATACATGCCGCGCCTCGAAGCGTATTTCCACTACCGCAATCTGGACGTGTCCACCCTGAAAGAACTCGCCAAACGTTGGAATCCGCCCGTTGCCAAAGGCGTGGTGAAACGCGGTTCGCATCAGGCTTTGGACGATATTCTCGAAAGCATCGAGGAAATGCGTTACTACCGCGAAAACTTCTTGAAACTGCCCGAGGCCGTCTGAAAGCATGGAATGACGCAGGTAATCTGTTTTTTACCAATCCTTTTTCAGACGGCCTCCGACCATCATGTCCTATCAATACCGCCAATCCCTGCCCGATACGCCGCTGGACATCGTCGGCGATGTTCACGGCGAATTTGACGCTTTCCAATCGCTGCTGCACCGGCTCGGCTACCGCGACGACGGTTTCCATCCGCGCGGGCGGCGGCTGGTGTTCGTAGGCGATTTATGCGACCGCGGGCCCGACAGCCCCGCGATGTTGGCGTGGTTCAAACAGGCTTATGAACACGGATGGGCATGGATGATTTTGGGCAACCACGAATTGAACATTCTTGCCGACGACCCGAAAGACGGCTCCGGCTGGTTTTTCGATGTCCGCGCCGAAAAAGACGCCCATTACACGCCGTGGCATTGTGTGGAAGAGAAAGAGAAAACAGAATTGCGCACATGGCTGGCCGAACAGCCGCTGCTGCTGGAGCGCGAAGACCTGCGCATCGTCCACGCCGCCTGGCTGCCGCCGCAAATCGAACGCCTCGAGGAAGCAAAAGGCGAAAGCCTGACCGCGCAATACCGCCGCTTCGATGCCGAGTTGAAACACCGCCTTCAGTCGGCCTCTTGGTATCCCGACTACCGCTACGAACAGGCGCATTACGCCCCGCAGGCGGAAAACCCCGACCATGCGCCGCCGCCCATGCCCGCCACGGCGCGATACGAACTCGAACGCAGCCGCCTGCATCCGATACGCGCCCTCACCAGCGGCGTGGAGCGTTTGGCGGACAAGCCGTTTTACGCCGGAGGACGCTGGCGCGGTACGACCCGTTGCGCGTGGTGGGATGACTACCGCGACGACAAGCCCGTCGTTATCGGCCATTATTGGCGCAGTTGGCAGCCGTCTCCCGCCGCCGTTGCCGCCGAACGGCTGTTGTTGCCGCCGCAGCCGGATGTCTGGCACGGCGCGCGGCGCAACGTGTTCTGCATCGATTTCTCGATTGGCGCAAGCTGGCGGGCAAGGAAATTCCCGCAGAAATACCGTCCCGAACAGTTCAGGCTGGCGGCGTTGCGCTGGCCGGAGAAGGTGTTGGTGTTTGAGAACGGCGAATGCGCGGCGACGCGTTAGATGCGGATACGGACAGATAAAAGGCCGTCTGAAAAAACGTTTTGGGGTTTTTCAGACGGCCTTTTCCCGTTGCGGGTACGGCGGGGCTGTTTTTATCGGCGAAACCGGAAGCCTGCGGTTATCCGCGTGCGGGGGAAGCGGCGGCATCGGAATTTTTTGACGCGGATAAAGTGCGAACGGTATTGCGCGCTTTGTTTGTATAGAAAAGTTGGTTTTCAGAATGTTGGGGCCGTCTGAACAGGCGGTGCGGGCGGAGACGGCAGACGGGTTTATCCGTCGTCTTTCTTTCGTTTCGCCCTCGGATGGGCGCGGTCGTACACTTGCGCCAGGCGGTCGAAATCGAGTTTGGTGTAAATTTGGGTGGCGGACAGGTTGCTGTGGCCGAGCAGCTCCTGTATGGCGCGGATGTCGCCGGAGGATTGCAGTAGGTGGCTGGCGTAGCTGTGGCGCATCATGTGCGGGCTGAGGTGTTGCGGGCTACCGTTTTTTACCGCCCAGTCGCGCAGGCGGTTTTGGATTTGGCGGATGCCCAGCCGTTTGCCCGTGTGGCCGGTGAACAGGGCGGTTTCGCCGCTTTGCGCGATGCGTTGCGGCAGGTAGGCGCGCAGGGCGGAAACGCTGCGGCTGCCCAGCGGCACTTGGCGGTGTTTGCCGCCTTTGCCGCGTACTTCCACCCAGCCTTCGTCGAGCAGGATGTCGTCCGTATTCAGGCCGTGCACTTCGGCCACGCGCAGGCCGCTGCCGTAGAGCAGTTCGAATATGGCCAAATCGCGCACGTCGAGGCCGTTTTCTGCGGGTGCGTGGTCGAGCAGGCGGTTGAGCGGTTCGGCATCCACGGCTTTCGGCAGCCGTTCGGGTGCTTTCGGTGCTTTCAGGCGGACTGTCGGGTCGGCATCGAGCAGCTTTTGCCGCATGAGGAAGGCGCAGTATTGCCGCCAGACGGAAAGTTTGCAGGCAAGGCTGCGTTCGGATTGGTTTTGCTGCGACAGTTTTTTCAGGACGGCGACGAAGTCGTTGCGGCCGACGGATTGGCCGTGTGCAGGCAGAAGGTTGAAGAGCTGGGTCAAATCGCGGCGGTAGGCGGCCAGCGTGTGCGCGGATTTGCCCTGCCTTTGCAGTTCGGCAAGGTAGGGGTCGAGGTGGTGCGGCAGTTCGTCCGGCGTCATCGGGTTTCCTGACAGGGTGGGGAAGAGGCCGTCTGAAAGCCGGTTTCAGACGGCCTTTGCGGTTTACGAACGGTAGTCGGCGTTGATGGAAACGTAATCGTGCGAGAGGTCGCAGGTGTAGATGGCGGCCTGTTCGCGGCCGCGTTGCAGGTCGATGCGGACGGTGATTTCGCTTTCGTTCATGACGGCCTGACCCTGTTCTTCGGTGTAGCCGGCGGCGCGGCCGCCTTTTTCCGCCACCAATACGCCGTTGAGCCACATTTTCAGGGTGTTACAGTCCAAATCGACGCCGGAACAGCCGACGGCGGCCAGCAGGCGGCCGAGGTTGGGGTCGGAGGCGAAGAAGGCGGTTTTGACCAGCGGGGAGCGGGCGACGGCATAGGCGGCTTGGCGTGCTTCGTCGCGGCTTTCGGCGTTGCAGACTTCGATGGTAATGAATTTGGTCGCGCCTTCGCCGTCGCGGACGATGGCTTGGGCGAGTTCGAGGGCGAGGCCGCAGAGCAGGTCTTTGAGCTGTTTGTAGCGCGGGTCGGCGATGTTGTCGATTTCGCTTTGGCCGTTTTTGCCGGTGGCGATGATGACGAAGCTGTCGTTGGTGCTGGTGTCGCCGTCCACGGTGATGCTGTTGAAGGTGTCGTCGGCGATTTCCTGCGTCATCAGCTGGAGGACGGGTTGGGAAACTTTGGCATCGGTGGCGATGAAGCCGAGCATGGTCGCCATGTTGGGATGAATCATGCCGGAGCCTTTGGCGACGCCGGTGGCGCGGACGGTGTGTTTTTCGCCGACTTTGCCTTCGCGCGAGGCGGATTTGGGGACGGTGTCGGTGGTCATGATGGCGCGCGCCGCATCCGCCCAGCCGGCCGGGCGCAGTTTGGGCAGGGCGGCAATAATTTTGTCGGCGGGCAGGGGTTCGAGGATGACGCCGGTGGAGAAGGGGAGAACTTGGGTCAGGGCACAGCCTGCCTGTTCGGCCGCCGCTTCGCAGACGGCCATGGCGCGGTCGCGGCCTTCTTCGCCAGTTCCCGCGTTGGCGTTGCCGGTGTTGATGACGAGGGCGCGTACGCCGTCGGCATCGAACAGGTGTTGTTTGCAGATGCGCACGGGTGCGGCGCAGAAGCGGTTTTGGGTAAACACCGCGCCGACTGTGCTGCCGTCGGAGAGCAGCATCAGTGTGAGGTCGTCGTGTTGCGGTTTTTTGATGCCCGCCTGTCCGACGAAGAGGCGGATGCCGTCGATGGCTTGGAGTTGGCCGGCGGGGGTTTCTCGGTAATTGACTGCCATGATTTTTTCCTTTGTATCGTTGGGAGGGGCGGCCGTGGAAGGGAAAACCGTTTCCGTGGCGTGTCCGATTCTACCGCTTCGGCGGGCGGGCTTTCAACCGTGTTCGGAACGGGAAAGAGGCCGTCTGAAAAAGCACCTGTGCGGCGGAATGTTTTTTCAGACGGCCTCTTCGGATTGAGGGCGGTTAGTGCATGATGGGCGGCAAGACACGGAATTGGAGGCTGCGCGCTTTGCCGGGGTTGCTTGGGTAGTTGAGGTCGCGGGCGATGTCTTCCACCGCACTGTCCATGGGCGGGATGGGGTTGCCTAGTGCGTCGAGCAGGACTTTGCCTTTTGCGGGCGCGGCTTTGGCGGCGGAAGGCCGGTTTGTGACCGACGGCGGCTGTGCGGAGGCGGTAACGGGGCGGCTGTTCATGGCCAGTGCCTGCGCATACTGTTCTTTCACATAATCGAGCTGTTCTTGGTGGCGCGCCAGCGCGCGGTAGTCTTCCAAGGCTTCCTGGTCGCGCCCCAAGGCGATGAGGACGGCCATGCGGTCGCGTTTGGCCTGGTTGTAAATTTCGCTGTTTTCTTCGCTTTCGCGCAGGATTTTGCTCAGGCCGTCGTAAACTTGCTCCAGACGTTTGCGGTCGCCGTCGGTGCGGGCGCGGCGCAGTTCGTCGGCCAGTTTGGCGTGGCGCAGCCACAGGCGGTCTTTGGCGGAGAAAAATTTGCCGTGGCGGGAGATGAGTTGCTCTTGTGCGGCAAAGTCGCGGCGTTCGGCGGCAGCGCGGTATTGCTGCAGGATGTGGTCGCGTTCGGCGGTTTCGGCTTCGCGGCGGCGGTTTGCTTCCTGCTGCTTGCGCGATGGAACGGCGGTTTCGTTGTTTTGGATGCGGTTGTCCATGTAGGACTGGGCGGCGGCGATGTCGGCATCGTTGCCGAAGCGTTCGCGGTAGAGGGCGATTTGGTTGATGGCGTAGATGTAGTCGTTGCCGTCGAGTGCGGTCAGCGCGCCGCCCAGCCAGCCGATTTTGCGTTCGGGGTCGCTTTTTTGCAGTGCTTGGTAGAGTTGGAGGGCGGTGTCGAACTGTTTTTCGTCGCGGGCGGCTTTGGCCAGGTTTTCCAGTTCGTCGGGCGCATAGTCGCCGGGGCGGCATTCGGGGCAGGCGGCCAGTGCCTGCCGCCTGTCGCCGCGCCGTACCAGCAGTGCAATCCAGTCGGCACGGACTTTGCCGTTGCCGGTTTTCCGGTAGAGTTCGCCCATTTTTCGGGCGGCTTCGGCCAGCTGGCTGTCGCCCTACCGGGCATAAACGGCCAGCCGTTCGCGTTCGCGGTCGGTGTCGTCGGAGCGGGCGGTGCAGTAGAGTGCGAGGAGGAGGGCGGTCAGTGCGGTACGGGCTTTCATGCGGTGGGTCGCGTCGTGGTTGCAGGCCGTTATGATAGGGGTTTGTGCGGGAAAAGGCTATTGCTGCGGGTTTTCCGCATCGCCGTCGACGAAGGCGTGCCGTTTTTGGTGGTAGGCTTCTTCGGCCTCGCCCTGCCGCCAATAGGGGACGGCGTAGCAGCGGGCGGGCGGCAGTTTCCAAGTTTGGCGGGCGATGGGGCGCAGCGCGGTCACCAGTTCGGCTTCGGCGGCAAACCAGACGTAGCAGTCGGCATTTTCCGGTTCGGCTTGTCCGACGGCTTCGACGATGGCGGCATTTTGCTCGGCTCCGCCGATAAAGGTGCGGACGGTGATGCCGGGCGGGTGTCGGAAGTCGTCCGGCAGGTCGGCGGGGTCGGGCAGCAGCAGGAATACCTGCCCGCGTGCTTCAGACGGCATTTGTTCGAGCATGGCGGCGATGGCGGGCAGGGCGGTCAGGTCGCCTGCCAGCAGGTAGTATGCAGCCGGTTTCAGGATGCTGCCGCGTTTGGGGGCGGTGATGCCGACGGTTTGGCCGGGCAGGGCGCGGGCGGCGAATGCGGCGGCCGGGCCGTTGTCGCCGTGGAGGACGAAATCGACTTCCAGCAGGCATTTGCCGGCATCGAAGCGGCGGACGGTGTAGGTGCGGCTGTAAGGTTTGGCCGACGGGTCGCGCCATTTCGGACGGCCGTTTTCAAAGCCTTCGGGCATTTGCGGCTCGGCCTGCCCGCTTCGGGGCAGCAGCAGTTTGAACGGTACGCCGTTGCTTTCGCAGGGGTAGTCGGCCAGTTCGGGGCCGGAAAAGGTGATGCGGCACATGTTTGTGCCCAGCATCCTGCGGCTTTGCACTTGAATCAGGCGGGGTCTGTCGGGGCGGTTCATCAGTTTGTCCTCGTTTCGGGTTACGGTTTGCGGGAGGGTGTTTCAGCGGGAAAAGGGGTTTGGCTTGGGTCGGTTACGGGGTCTGCTTCCTAATGGAAACCTCGGTTTGGCTGCGTGCAAACCTACGCCGTTTGTTTTCATTCCGTTGAAGCTGTGTTTCAGACGGCCTTTCAGACGGCCTCTACAGTTTTTTCGGCGTGCTTCGCGCTGTTCGGCTTGAGCAGGCGCAGGGTCGGGCTGTGTTGCAGGGTGTAGATGGCGGTGTCGATAATCGGCGGGACGACGGCTTCCAAATCCAGGTCGTCTTCGTGCAGCCACATTTCCATCAGGCCGCAGATGGTGGCGCGCAGGTAGGTGATGGCCAGATCGATGTGGAGGTTGCCGGGCAGTTCGTTGCGGGCGGTGCAGCGGAGGACGATTTCGCGCAGCTGCTCTTCCCACAGGGCAATGTATTTTTTCTGCACGGCCATGATGGCTTTGTTTTCTTCCGTATATTCGCATTTCAAATGGGTGATGACGAAGAGTTTGTGGTGCAGCTCGTCGTGTTTGATGTTGGCGAAGATGCCGTTCAGCAGTTGCCTCAGGCCTTGTTTGTCGGCTTTCTTGAGGCCGTCTGAAAAGGTGGTGCTGAAGTTCTCGAAAGTCTGCCGGAACAGTTCTTCAAACAGTTCTTCCTTGTTTTTGAAATGCCAATAAAGCGCGCCGCGCGTTACGCCTGCATTGCGGGCGATGGCTTGGAGCGGGGTTTTTGCCACGCCATGGAGGAAAAAGGTGTCGAGGGCGGACTGCAACAGCTGCTCGCGGGTTTTTTGGGCTTCGGCCTTGGTTTTTCTCATGGTTTGTGAAACGGAATAAGTAAAAAATTCCGCGCATTATAAGATTCAATTTACTTACATTCAACATTGTATGTATAATGCGCGGCTTCAAGTTGTCATAAAAAGAGCAGATTAGGCCGTCTGAACATTCAGACGGCCTGATTTGGTGCAGGTTTGAACAGAATTTATACAGGAAACGATATGATGCAGAAATTTTCCGCGCACACGGCAAGGCTAGCTGTTTTGGCTGCCGCCACCGCTTTGGCTTTGGCCGCCTGCGGCGGCAAAGACGGCGGTCAGGCGGCTGCGGGGCAAAAACAGGGCGGCGCGCAACAAAAGCAGGCTCCCTCGCCCGTGGTTGAAGTGGTTACCGTAGAGCCGCAAGATGTGGCCTTGAGCGTCGAACTGCCCGGCCGTCTGGAGGCCGTGCGTTCCGCCGACGTGCGCCCGCAGGTGGGCGGTATCGTCAAACGCCGCCTGTTTGAAGAGGGCAGCTATGTGCGCGAAGGCCAGCCGCTGTATCAGCTGGAAGACGCGACTTATGTCGCCTCGCTGGAAAGCGCGCGCGCCCAACTGGCTTCGGCCGAAGCGACGCTGGCCAAGGCGAATGCCGACCTGGCGCGCTACCGCCCGCTGGTAGAAGCCGATGCCATAAGCAAGCAGGAATATGATGCCGCCGTTACCGGAAAACGTTCAGCCGAAGCCGGTGTGAAAGCAGCCAGGGCGGCCATCAAGTCGGCACAAATCAATGTGAATTATTCCCGCATCACCGCGCCGATTTCCGGCTTTATCGGCCAGTCTAATGTTTCCGAAGGCGCGTTGGTCAGTGCGAACAGTACGACGGCAATGGCCAATATCAAGCAAACCGATCCGATGTATGCCAATGTAACCCAATCGGCCACTGAAATCATGAAGCTGCGCCAGCAGATTGCAGACGGCCGTCTGAAAGCCGTCGACGACCGCATCGAAGTGGACATCAAACTGGAAGACGGCACGGTTTATCCGCAAAAAGGCTTTTTGATGTTTGCCGACACCACCGTTAACGAAACCACGGGGCAGGTGAAACTGCGCGTGGTCGTGCCCAATCCGCAAAACGTCTTAATGCCCAACCTTTACGTCCGCGCCGTGATGTCGCAGTCCGTCGTGCCAAACGCCTATGTCGTGCCGCAGCAGGCGGTAACGCGCGGACAGCAGGACACCGTACTCGTGGTAAACGCGAAAAACGAAATGGAGCCGCGCCCGGTAACCGTGGCGGCGCAGCAGGGCAATAATTGGGTGATTACTTCCGGCCTGAATGCGGGAGACAAGGTTGTTGTCGCCGGTACCACCATTGCCGGCATGATGAGCGCGAAAACCGGCGTGAAAACCGTTACGACGAAAGAATGGACGCCGCCTGCTGAAGCCGCCAATACCCCCGCCGAGGCTCAGTCTGCCGCCGCTTCCGCTCCCCAATCTGCCGCCTCCGAGCCGAAAACCGACGTTCAGACGGCCTCAGAGGTCAAACCCGAAGCCAAATCCGCTTCCGAAGCCAAATCCAAATAAGGAACAGCGAATATGGCTAAGTTTTTTATCGACCGCCCCATTTTCGCGTGGGTAATCGCGATATTCGTCATACTGGCGGGCGTAATCGGCATCCGTTCGCTGCCGGTGTCGCAATATCCGTCGGTGGGTGCGCCCACCATCACGCTGACTGCCGTTTATCCCGGTGCATCGGCACAAGTGATGGAAGACAGCGTACTGGCCGTCATCGAACGAAACATGAACGGCGTTGAAGGTTTGGACTACATGACCACCAACGCCACATCCAGCGGCCGCGGTACGGTCAGCCTGACCTTTACGCCGGAAACCGATGAGAGTTTTGCCCAAGTCGAGGTGCAGAACAAACTGTCGGAAGTAACTGCGACACTGCCCGCTACCGTGCAGCAAAACGGTGTAACCGTGTCCAAATCGCGCTCCAATTTCCTGATGGTTTTGATGATATCGTCCGATACCATCGGAACGGAAGAAATCGCCGACTATGTGGAGCGTAATATCAAGCCCGAAATCCAACGCATCGACGGCGTCGGCGAAGCCCGCCTGTTCGGTTCGCAGCGCGCGATGCGGGTTTGGGTGGATCCGAAAAAGCTGCAGAACTACAACCTCTCTATGGCCGAGGTTTCGTCTGCCATCTCTACGCAAAACGCCCAAATCTCCGCCGGCTCGCTCGGCGCCCTGCCGAATGTGAGCGGACAGACCATTACCGCCACCATCACGGCGGAAGGCCAGCTGAAAACAGCCGAAGAATTCGGCAACATCATCGTCCGCGCAAACACCGACGGCTCCAACGTTTACCTGAAAGACGTGGCGCGTGTCGAATTGGGCAGTCAGGAATATGCCACTTCCACCCGACTGAACGGCAAGCCGGCCGTCGGTATGGCCGTCATGCTGTCCAACAAGGGTAACGCGATGGCCACCGCCGCCGCCGTCCGCGAACGGATGGACGAATTGCAGAAATTCTTCCCCGGCGACATGAAGTGGGATGCACCTTACGATACCTCGAAATTCGTTTCCATCTCGATTAAAAAAGTAGTGCAGACGCTGGCCGAGGCAATTTTGCTGGTGTTCGTCGTGATGTTCCTCTTCCTGCAAAACATCCGCTATACCCTGATTCCGACCATTGTCGTACCGATTTCGCTGCTGGGCGCGTTTGCCTGCCTGCGATATCTCGGTATGTCGATTAACGTGCTGACCATGTTCGCCATGGTGCTGGTGATCGGTATCGTTGTGGACGATGCGATTGTGGTGGTGGAAAACGTGGAAAGGATTATGAGCGAGGAAGGGCTGCCGCCGAAAGAGGCGACGAAAAAAGCCATGTCGCAGATTTCCGGTGCGGTTATTGGTATTACCGCCGTGTTGATTTCCGTGTTTGTGCCACTGCTGTTCCTTTCAGGCGCGAGCGGTAAGATTTTCACACAGTTCGCCGCCACTATGGCGATAGCGATTGCCTTTTCGGCTTTCTTTGCCTTGTCGCTAACCCCCGCCTTGTGCGCCACCCTGCTCAAACCGATTCCGAAAGGGCATCACGAAGAGAAAAAAGGCTTCTTCGGCTGGTTTAACCGCACGTTCAGCAAAGGCACGCACAAATACGAAAGCGTCGTGGCCAAAGTATTGAAGCACACAGTGCCGATGCTGGTGGTGTATGTGGCATTGGGTGGCGTGGCCGTTCTGCTGTACAAAAACATACCAAACTCCTTCCTGCCGCAGGAAGACCAAGGCAGCCTGATGATGATGGTTCAGCTTCCGGCCGGCGCGACCAAAGAGCGTACCGATGCGACTTTGGCTACTGCCAACGAAGTTATCACCAAAATGCCGGAGGTGGAAAGCTTCCTCGGCGTGTCCGGCTTCAGCTTTGCCGGTTCTGGTCAGAACATGGGTTTCGGCTTCATTACGCTGAAAGACTGGTCCGAAAGGACTGACCCCGCCAGCAGCGCGGCCATCGTTTCCAGAAAAATCACAGGTGCGTTGATGCAGAATGTGAAAGACGGTTTCGGTATTGCCATCAATCCGCCCGCCATTATGGAACTGGGCACCATTTCGGGTTTTGAATTCTATCTGCAAGACCGTAACAACAGCGGCCATGCCGCATTGCTGGCCAAGCGCAACGAACTGATTGCCCAAATGCGTCAAAACCCGATATTCGACAGTGCAAACATCCGCGCCTCCGGCTTGGAAGACGCACCGCAGCTCAAGCTGGAAATCGACCGTCAGGCCGCAGCGGCCCAAGGTATCGATTTCTCGTCCATACGCAGCGTTTTGGGAACGGCATTGAGTTCTTCGTATATCAACGACTTCCCGAACAACGGTCGTTTGCAGCGCGTAATCGTCCAAGCCGACGCGCAGTCGCGTATGCGGCCGGAAGACATCCTCGCGCTGACCGTGCCGAACAAATCAGGCGTTGCCGTGCCGCTGTCCACCATCGCCACCGCGAAATGGGAAAACGGCATGGAGCAGAGCGTTCGCTTCAACGGCTATCCGTCGATGAAGCTGGAAGGTGTGGCGGCCAGCGGCTACTCCACCGGACAGGCGATGGCCGAAGTGAAAAGGTTGGTAGACGAACTTGAGGGCGGTTACAGCTTGGAATGGGCCGGTCAGTCGCGCGAAGAAGCCAAAGGCAACTCGCAAACCTATTTGGTTTACGGCTTGGCGATTTTGGCCGTCTTCCTCGTGTTGGCCGCACTGTATGAAAGCTGGTCGATTCCGTTCTCCGTGATTTTGGTCGTACCGCTGGGCTTCCTCGGTGTGGTGCTGGGTATCACAGGACGCAACGGCTTCCTCGCCCTGTTCGGCGTGCCGCCGCAGTATCTGGATGATATCTATTTCCGAGTCGGCCTGATTACCGTGATTGGTTTGAGCGCGAAAAACGCCATTCTGATTATCGAATTTGCCAAAGACCTGCAAGAGCAGGGCATGGATGCGGTGAAATCGGCACTTCATGCGGCTCATCTGCGTTTCCGTCCGATTATCATGACTTCCTTCGCCTTTATTTTGGGCGTGGTGCCGCTGTTCTTCGCTTCGGGCGCAAGCTCGGCCAGCCAGCGCGCCATCGGTACTTCCGTATTGTCGGGTATGTTGGTCGGCACCATCCTGTCGGTCTTCCTCGTGCCGCTGTTCTATGTGGTAATACGCAAGCTGTTCAAAGGCAAGCAGCCACAACAACCGCAACAGCCTGCCCTGCCAATGCACGGCGAATAAACCACCGGCTTTCAGACGGCCTCCGAACGCATAGGGAGGCCGTCTGAAAAACAACAAGGACCAAACATGAAACAAAATTTTTTCAAACCCCTTTTGAGTGCGGCCGCCGTTGCCGCCGCATTGTCCGGCTGCACCATGATTCCGAAATACGAACAGCCGCAGGTTGCGGTGTCGGAAACGTTCAAATACGATAAGGCGCAAAACAGCATTCAGGCGGCCTCATTGGGCTGGCAGGATTATTTTGCCGACCCGCGCCTGCACCGCCTGATTGAAATTGCGCTGGAACGCAATACCGACCTGCGTACCGCCGCGCTCAACGCCGAAGCACTGCGCGAGCAATACCGCATCACGCGCGCCAACCTGTTCCCGACGCTGGCGGCTAACGGCAACGGGGCGCGCCAGCGTACCGCCGCCAACCTTGCGGGAGGCCGTGCCGCCATCACCGAATCGTACAGCGTCGGCCTCGGCGTATCGGCATACGAACTCGACCTCTTCGGCAAAGCGCGCAGCAACAACCGTGCCGCGTTGGAAAGCTACTTCAACAGCACCGCCGCCCGCGATGCCGTCCACCTGACCATTGTCGCTTCCGTGGCCAAAGCCTATTTCAACGAACGCTACGCCGAAGAAGCAATGAAACTGGCGCAAAACGTTTTGAAAACCCGCGAGCAAACCTACCGCCTGAGCCAGTTGAAACACAAAGCGGGCGTGATTTCCGCCGTTGATTTGCGCCAACAGGAAGCTTTGATTGCCTCCGCACAGGCCGATTACGAAACGGCCGTGAAAAACCGCGAGCAGGCGCGCAACGCCTTGTCCGTGCTGATTAACCAACCCCTTCCGGACGATTTGCCGGCAGGATTGCCGCTGTCGCGTCAGTTTAAAGTCAGCCGCCTGCCCGCAGGCCTGACATCCGACGTGTTGCTCAACCGCCCCGACATCCGCGCCGCCGAACACTCGCTGAAACAGGCCAATGCCAATATCGGTGCCGCCCGCGCCGCATTCTTCCCCAGCATCACCCTCACAGGCAGCGTCGGATCGGCTTCCAACGAATTGAATAATCTCTTCAAGTCCGGCAACGGCACTTGGGCGTTCGCACCTTCAATCAACGTTCCGATTTTCACTTGGGGCGCATTGAAAGCCAGCCTTGATGCGGCGAAAATCCGCCAGCAGATTCAGGTTGTGAACTATGAGGCGGCGGTACAAAGTGCGTTCAGAGACGTGGCCGACGCATTGGTGGCACGCGAACAGCTGGAAAAAGCCCATGCAGCCAAAGCCAAACAGAGCAAGGCTTACGCCGACCAACTGCGCCTGGTTCAACTGCGCTACAAGCACGGCGTTTCCAGCGCGCTCGACCTACTCGATGCCGAACGCAGCAGCTATGCCGCCGACAGCGCGCTGTTGGCCAGCAGCCTGACGCGGCTGGAAAACATGGCCGACCTCTACAAAGCACTCGGCGGCGGTTTGAAACGCTTCGGCAACGATACGGGGGACGCGGCGAAATAGGCCGTCTGAAACGCGGTTGCCGCAAAGCCGGAGCAAGGCTCCCGTTATGATTGGGCCGTCTGAAAAACAGTTTTGCCAAACGGCAAACGGGTTTTCAGACGGCCTGAGACCTTTGCAA
>NZ_KV790799.1:0-2627 GCF_001807735.1 Neisseria sp. HMSC31F04
AATGTGGCCGCAGGCACGGTTTCGGCCACCAGTACCGATGCCGCGACCGGCGGCCAAGTGTATGGCGCGTTGAATAACGTGAAAAACGTATTGGGTAGCAACGTCAGCATCGACGGTTCGGGTAATCTGAGCAGCAACAATATCGGTGGCACGGGCAAAACCACCTTCAGCGATGCGATTGCTGCGGCCTATAGCAAAGCCGATACTGCGAACGCCGGTTGGAAATTCCAAGTGAACAGCGGTGTTGCGGAAACCATCAAGCCGAATGATACGGTAGGGTTTAAAGATGGTACCAACATTGCCATAACCAACAACGGTAAAGACCTTACCATTGCCACCAACCCCAACCTGACTGCCGACAGTCTGACGATTAACGGCAACGGTCCGGTTATCAACGGCAACGGCATCAACACCAACGGCAAAAACATTGATATGAAGGGTTCTGCATCTACCGGCGGCAAGATCACCAACCTGACCAGCGGCAACGTTGCGGCAGGCGACGACAGTGCCGTAACCGGCGGTGCAGTTAATACCGCAATCAATACTGCCATCAGTAATGCCGTAACCGATTTGAAAGACGCCGGTTTCAAGATCGGGGCCGACAGTGGTACGGACGACACCGTGAAACTGGGCGAGACCGTCAAATACGTCGGTGATGCCAATATTAAGACCACGGTTACCGACAACCAAATCGGCTTCAAGCTGGCCGACAGCATTACCGTTGGCCCGGCCAGCGGCGGCAACCCGATTACCGTCGACGGTACTGCCGGTACGGTTACCGGCCTGACCAACAAAACTTGGAATCCTGCCGGCATTGTCAGCGGACGTGCAGCTACCGAAGATCAGTTGAAAGCTATTGCTAATCAGGTCAGCAGTTCTGCAACCCACTATTACAGTGTGAACGATGGAGGTACGCCGGGTAATAACTTCAACAACGACGGTGCCACTGCATCCGGCGCGTTGGCCGCCGGTGTGGGTGCGGCTGCTCAGCAACGCGATTCGGTTGCCATCGGTACCGGTGCAAAAGTTGACGGTAGTCCCTTATTTGCAGATGCCGTTGCTATCGGCACAGGTGCACGAGCGCAAGGTAATGCCGCGTTAGCTATTGGTCCTCAAGCGACTGTAACCGGTAGCGGAGGTCAGGGCGGTATCGCCATTGGTGCAGCTGCCTCTTCACAAAACGGCGGTATGGCTATCGGTAGTGGTGCAAATTCTGGTAACGGTACGGCACTGATCCCAATGATGCCTGACCGTCTGAACAACAACTTGGCGTTGGGTGACAGTGCCACAGTAAAAGACAATACCAATTTCAATGTGGCGCTGGGTTCATTCTCCACAGCAGGTGATGCGGATTTGACCGCAGCCGCCTACAAACCGACTGCTTCTTCCACTATTGCAGCGGATATTGATACCGCCAATGCGAAGTTCGGTGAAGTTTCGCTGGGCGGGGACACTAGCGGCTTTATGGCTGGTAGCAAAATGTACCGTCGTCTGACCAATTTGGCTGCAGGTTCGGCAGATACCGATGCCGTAAACGTATCGCAGCTGAAAGCCGTGCAGGCTGCTTTGCAGGATCAGGCTCCGGTTGCATACACCAAAGCCGACGGCACAAAAGTGTACAAACACACCGACGGCAACTTTTACGATGCGCCCAACGGTGCAGGCAACCAAGTTGCCGCAGCGGATGTGATTACTAGCCTGCAGAATGCGGCCGGCAGCACAACCGCGCCGACCACCTTGGCCAACGTGAAGGACAATCTGGCCGATACCGTTGCAGCCGTTACCAACCCGACCGGTAACGACCGCTCCACCTTGTCTGCCAACAAAGGTCACAACGCCGCCACCGTCAACGACGTATTGAACGCCGGCTTTACCGTACAAGGTAACGGGGTTGACAAAGACTTTGTCACCCATGGCGATACCGTTAATTTTGTTAACGGCCAAGGTACCGTAGCCAACGTCAGCAGCACCGGCGGCGTAACAACGGTTAAGTTCGACACCCCGATGACCTATGTTGACACAGCGGGCACTCCGACCACTACGCCGAGCAACAAAGTAAACCTGGTAGGCACAGGCGGTCCGGTAACCTTGGGTAACGTCGCTGCAGGTGCGGTTAACGCGACCAGCACCAATGCCGTTAATGGCAGCCAGTTGCACAAAACTGCCAATTCCACAGCCATCCACTTGGGCGGCGGATCGGCAGTTCAGGCCGATGGCAGCATTAGCGCGCCGACCTACACCCTGGCCAATGCCTCAGGTGCGCCAACGAACTATAGCAACGTAGGCGACGCATTGACTGCACTGAATGCACGCACCAATGCGGCCAACGCAGGCTGGAAATTCCAAGTGAACAGCGGTGCTGCGGAAACCATCAAGCCGAATGATACGGTAGGGTTTAAAGATGGTACCAACATTGCCATAACCAACAACGGTAAAGACCTTACCATTGCCACCAACCCCAACCTGACTGCCGACAGTCTGACGATTAATAACGGTCCGGTCATCAACGGCAATGGTATTAGCACCAACGGCAAAAACATTGATATGAAGGGTTCTGCATCTACCGGCGGCAAGATCACCAACCTGACCAGCGGCAACGTTGCGGCAGGCGACGACAGTGCCGTAAC
>NZ_KV790800.1:0-1154 GCF_001807735.1 Neisseria sp. HMSC31F04
CGGAATACAAAGGCTCGGCCAACCATGCTTTCGGTGTAGCCTGTTATGAGAACGGGATTGGTCAAAAGTTTACCCGGGTTGCCCGTCCGCAGACCAACGGTAAGGCGGAGCGGGTTATCCGCACCCTGATGGAGATGTGGCATGAGAAACAGTCGTTTGACAGTCCGGAACACCGGTGAAAGGAGTTGTGCCGCTTTGTTAATTTCTATAACACTGTGAAGCCGCACCGCAGTTTGAACGGCGATACGCCGTTCGAGGTCTTGCAGGCTTATTTTTCTCAACCTGTGGTGTAAACAACGCGACGATTTCCTACAAAGAATATATATTGAATATGATAGAAGTACCTCTCCATGAGGAATGCTACATGCGGATAGAATACTAAGCAATGATAAAGATGCTATTGTTATTTTAAGGACGCTAGATTGATTATGAATAATCCACAGTTTTTTTTACAATATCATAAACCTCATACCACTCATTTGTGTTTCTTTAAAATTCCATTTAATGAGATGGTGTTACGCTTTGAGCAAAGATTACAAGAGCTTGGTTTGATATGGGGGTGGACGGTAACTCACCAAAAACTATCTGATGAACTCAGTTTGTCAGATAAAATTAAAATGTTAGAGCCTTGTGTGATTTTACATGACAAATATCTTATTTTGGAGACCGTTTCTGATTGGTGTGTCTATATGGAAAATGGGCCTTTAGGTACAGAGGTATTTAACCAACCCGATTATTTATCCAAAACATGGGCGGTGGAGAACATTAGCTTATATCTTTCTCCAAATTTTAAGAAAGATGAATTTGGTGCAGTTATGTTTCATTGGCAAAATGGCGCCAATAAAATTTCAGAATATGAAGTAGAAAGTAGAACGATTATGGTGCATAAAGAAACCAGTAAAACAACTTTTGAGCAAAGTGGGAAACCTTTTGTATTTGAGGATTTAGCTAGTTATGAAAAAAGAATCAAAAAGGAGCGATTAACGGTTGATATGGTTGCTGAATATTGCAAACATTTTAATATTGATTTGTTTAACTTGGATTTTTATAAAGGACGTGCAGCATTATTTACAACCCATAAAAAATAGGTGCTTCAAAAAACACATGGGGCTGACGTAGATTGCAGTTATGCTAGGCTACGAAAATGCAGATAA
>NZ_KV790801.1:0-26735 GCF_001807735.1 Neisseria sp. HMSC31F04
GGGGATTTTGGGGGGATTTTGTAAAGGTCTCCAGATATGAATCGAAGGCCGTCTGAAAACTGAAAATCAGTTTTCAGACGGCCTTTGGACGTATTCAGATTTCGTCTACCTGTTCCTGTGCCGCTTTGTATTGCCGCAGCCACTCGATGGCGGCGGCTTTTTCCGTTTCGTTGCCGTATTGCGCGTCGCGCTGGTAGCGGCGGAAAGTGGCCTTTTCCTGAGCCGCCTTGATTTGCGCTTGTTTGAAATGTTCGCGGTTGGACGGTACGCTGCGTTGGGTTTGCTGGGCGTTGGCGCGCACCATGGCCTGCGCAATCAGGTCGGCGGGGTTGAAGGCGGGTTTGGCCGACGGTGGCACGGCGGACGGTGCGGTCGGAACAGCCGCTGCGGCGGCGCGGCGGGCGGCAGCTTCCCGTTCGGCACGGTAGGCTTTTTTCTCCGCGTCTTCACGCGTTTTGCGGCTTTCGTGCCGTTCGAAACGCGCTTGCGCATGGGCGGCGGCGGCAAAACGCGGCGCGGTTTCCCCGCCCGACAGGCTGCGCGATTGCGGCAAATAGTCGGCACCGTTCGGCAGCATGTGGATGCAGTCGACGGGGCAGGGGGCGACACACAGGCCGCAGCCGGTACATTCTTCGGCAATCACCGTGTGCATCAGCTTCGACGCACCCATAATCGCATCAACCGGGCAGCCGCGGATGCAGGCGGTGCAGCCTATGCAGGCCGATTCGTCTATCCATGCCAGTGCTTTGGCTTGGGTTTTGGCAGGCGCAACCGGCGGTTTGCCCAACAGGCCGGCGATGTCCAGCATCACGGTTTCCCCGCCGGGGGCGCACAAATTGACTGCCGCTTCGCCTGCCGCCAACGCGTGTGCATAGGGCAGGCAGCCGTCGTAACCGCATTCGCGGCATTGGGTTTGCGGCAGCAGGCGGTTGATTTGTTCGACGGCGGCAACAGGCATGGAGGGTACTCGTAACTCGTAAATAAAAGGGGCGTATTTTAACAGATTGATTTGAAAAAATGTTTGCGTTTTCCCCCTGAAAAATACTGCCTCAAATTAGACAAAAAGTCTTAAATTTTGATGTTAAAATCGGATGGTTGGCATATTTTTAAAAAATTCATTGCTAAAATGTCTAAAAAAAGTATAATCGCCGCTTCTTTGAAGAAAATGCCCGATGACGATTGGACAAAATATGCAACTGAATATCGACCGCTTAATCGCCTATTTCGGCGGTGTAAACGCTCTGGCCGAAGCCTTGAAGCAGCAAGACCCGCAAAATGCCGCCAGCACGGCCGCCATCTACAAATGGCGCACGCGCGGCTCGCTGCCTTTGGCGCAACTGCAAAAGCTGACCGCGCTGGCCGAAGCCCAGGGGCGGCCGTTGGATTTGAACGCCTTTATGCAGCAGCAAACCACCTTGGAGAAAAATACCATGACCACCAGCCAAAACAACCGCGTCATCATATTCGACACCACCATGCGTGACGGTGAACAGTCGCCCGGCGCATCCATGACTAAAGAAGAGAAAATCCGTATTGCCCGCCAGTTGGAAAAAATGGGCGTGGACGTGATTGAAGCGGGCTTTGCCGCCGCCAGCCCGGGAGATTTCGAATCGGTGAACGCGATTGCCAAAATCATCACCAACGCCACCGTCTGCTCGTTGGCGCGTGCCGTTGAAAACGATGTCCGCAAGGCGGGCGAAGCCGTTTCCCCCGCGCCGAAAAAGCGCATCCACACCTTTATCGCCACCAGCCCCATCCATATGGAGTACAAGCTGAAAATGAAGCCGCAGCAGGTGATTGATGCGGCGGTGAAAGCGGTGAAAATCGCCAAAGAATATACAGATGATGTGGAATTTTCCGCCGAAGACGCGGTTCGTTCCGATTTGGACTTTTTGGCTAAAATTTTTACGGCGGTGATTGAAGCGGGCGCGACCACCATCAATATTCCCGATACCGTCGGCTACTCCATTCCTTCCGTGTGGTACGAACGTATCAGCAACATCATCAAAAGCGTGCCCAACGGCGACAAAGTAGTCTGGTCGACCCACTGCCACAACGACTTGGGCATGGCGGTTGCCAACTCGCTGGCTGCCGTTCAGGCAGGCGTGCGCCAGGTGGAATGCACCATCAACGGTTTGGGCGAACGCGCGGGCAATGCCAGCTTGGAAGAAATTGTGATGGCGTTGAAAGTACGCCACGATTTGTTTGGCTTGGAAACGGGCATCGACACCACGCAAATCGTGCCGGCATCGAAACTGGTGTCCACTATTACCGGCTATCCCGTGCAGCCCAACAAGGCGGTGGTCGGCGCAAACGCCTTCGCGCACGAATCGGGCATCCATCAGGACGGCGTGCTGAAACATCCTGAAACTTATGAAATCATGACTGCCGAATCGGTCGGTTGGGCCACCAACCGCCTGACCTTGGGCAAGTTGTCCGGCCGCAGCGCGTTCCGCAGCAAATTGGCCGAATTGGGCATCGAATTGGAAAGCGAAGAAGCATTGAATGCCGCTTTTGCCCGCTTCAAAGAGCTTGCCGACAAAAAACGCGAAATCTTCGACGAAGACCTGCACGCGCTGGTGTCCGACGAAATGGGCAGCATGAACGCCGAAAGCTACAAATTCATCTCCCAAAAAATCAGCACCGAAACCGGCGAAGAACCGCGTGCCGACATCGTATTCAGCATCAAGGGCGAAGAAAAACGCGCATCCGCCACCGGTTCCGGCCCGGTCGATGCGATTTTCAAAGCGATTGAGAGCGTGGCGCAAAGCGGCGCGACTTTGCAGATTTATTCCGTAAACGCGGTAACGCAGGGCACGGAAAGCCAAGGCGAAACCAGCGTGCGTCTGGCGCGCGGCAACCGCGTCGTCAATGGGCAGGGCGCGGATACCGACGTTTTGGCCGCCACGGCCAAAGCCTATCTGGCTGCTTTGAGCAAGCTGGAGTTCGGCGAAGAAAAAATGAAGGCGCAAGGTACGGTTTAACGGATTGACGCAAGAAGGAGGCCGTCTGAAAGCCGGTGTTTTCAGACGGCCTTTTGGTGGATTGGAAAAATGGAAGCCGAATATGTTTATCACGATGCTGTGCTGCTGAAAGCGGCATTGGCGGGTAGTGTGTTCAGCTTGGACGTGTGGCTGTATCCGGTGTATTACCCGGGCGGAAAAGAAGTACGGCTTGAATTTGAGGGTTGCCACGATGTTTCCATGTTCGAGCACTGGCTGCGGCAATATGCCGCCGTTTGTGCCGAGGACGGCGATGACGAATGCGGTTTGAGGGTGGAGGGTTTGGCTATTACCGGCAGGGAGGGCGGCCTTTTTACGGCCCGGTTTGCCTGCGATTACCTGCCTGTCTTGCGTTTCAATTTTTCCGTATTGCGGGAGGCCGTCTGAAAGGTTGGGATTCAAGGTTGAAGATCGGACGGGCAATATGCGGCAAATATTGCCTGCCTGTTGTGGGTTGGTTTCTTCATCTATGATGCGAAAAGGCTGATGAGCGGCTGCGGCTATTTTGCAGATGAATTTCAATCTGTCCTTATTGCGGCAATCGAAAAGGCCGTCTGAAAACCCCTTTGCGGGGTTTCAGACGGCCTTTTGCCTTATCTGCTTATGGTATTACAACGGCAGCAGTGGGATAACCAATACGGCCATCAGTGCGGCGATAATGCCGTAGAGGAACATCGGAACGACGGTTTTTTTGATAATCGCGCCTTCCGAATTTTTAACGTCCAATACCGAGCATACGGCGATGATGTTGTTGATGCAGACCATGTTGCCCATGGCACCGCCAACCGATTGCAAGGCCAGAATCAGTGTAACCGACAGGCCTGTGTCGAGGGCAATCTGTTGCTGAATCGAGCCGAAGGTCAGGTTGGATACGGTATTGGAACCGGAGAAGAATGCGCCGATCGCACCCAGATAGGATGAGAAGTACACCCAGTGTTGTCCGGCAACGGAAGCAAATTCGCGGCCGATGATTTTCACCATCGAGTTGTCGCCGCCGACCAGCATCAGTTTCACCATAATCAGCGCACCCATCAGAGCCAGCAGCGGTTTTTTGGTTTGGTTGAAAGTGGCGACGTAGAAAGTCCAGGCATCTTTAAATTTGGTTTTGTACAGCACGATGCAGATCCAGACGGTAATCACGAACGGAATCCACGCGGGAACGTACAGGGTTTGGTATTTTTCTGCCACGCCGGAGCCGAAGATGTTGCCGAAGATGATGGTCAGCGATTCGGTAACCGTAATGTCCGACAAGCCGGGCAGGGAGAAGGCGAACCAAGGCTCGGTGCTGGTCATCAATCCTTTCAGGCCGATTTGTTTGATGCGCGTTACCACCAGCATGCCGATCAGCATACCCAGCGGTGCCAGTGCTTTGGCCACTGCGCCGAAGGACGGTTTTTCCGCATTCGGGTCTTTCGGGTATTCTTTGCTCAGGCCGATGCCGTGGTTGGCGGCGAATACGGAAATCAACAGGCCGATGGCACCCGCCACCAGCGATGGGAATTCCTCGTTTACCTGTGCCAAGATGACATAAGGGATGGTGCAGGAGAGGATGGCGATGTAGATGAAGCCGATGTTTTTACGGATTTCCTGCCATGATGTGATGAAGCTCAGGCCGATCAGCGGAATAATGAAGCCGGCGACAAAGTGGATGATGCCGGTTTGTTTGCCGATGGCCATAATTTCGTCGTGGCTTAAATTCAGTTGGCCGAAGCCGAACCATGTCGGTGTGCCGACCGCGCCGAACGATACCGGTACGGAGTTCATCACCAAGGTAAAGATGGCGACGCGCAAGGGGTTGAAACCCAGGCTCATCAGGATGGGGGCGGCAATGGCGGCGGGTGTGCCGAAGCCTGATGCGCCTTCAATCATGAAGGCAAACGACCAGCCGATAATCATCAGCTGGGCAACGGGGTTGGGGCTGATATTGGCCAGCCATTTGCGGATAGTGTCGATACAGCCGGTGGTTTCCATCATGCGGTTGAACATGATGGCGCCGAAAATCACGGTGATCGGTGTGAGGGTGGCGACAAGGCCGGCGGCAACGTTGGCGTTGAGTGCCAAAGCCGGGCTGTCGAAATAGAACATTTGGATGAGGTAGATCAGTGCCGCCGTAACGGGTAGTGCGATATAGGACGGAACGCTGTTTTTCTTCACCATCAGCCAGATCAGCAGCACGATGGGGAAGATACTTAAAAATAAAGGCATAAAAATATCCTTTGCGGACAAGTTGTTGTTAATTTCATATCGCAGTCGATATGCGCTGTGCGGCCTCTGACCGGTGTCGTGCGGCTGCTTTTCGGACGACGGATACGGCACGGCGCAGCCTTATCGTATTTGTCTGCCCTCTTCGGACAGGCCGTCTGAAACCCAAACGGTTCGTGCGAACCGTTTTCAGACGGCCTATTGCGGATAACAGGCCGTCTGAAAAATATGGCAAATTAAATTTAATGTATGAATGAAGCAAAGGGGTTTTCTAAACAGGCCGTCTGAAAGTGTTTTCAGACGGCCTGTTGCCCTATTTGCTTAACGTTGTTGCTTTTCCTTAATCAGGTCGTGCAGCGTTTTTGCGGCGGGCTTCATCGGTTTGCGGTGATCTGTCCAGCCCAATTGTTTGCCCGGTGTGAGCGCGCGGAACGTGGTGGCTGCCCAGCCGAAGGCGCGATAGGCCTTTTTGCCGCTGAAAATGCCGTCATACGTACGCCAGGCCAGCGTTTCGGCCAAAGTGTGCGATGCGCCTTGCCCGCGTATCGGGTGTGCCACTTTTTCGTTGGGCGAGCGTTGGGCTTCTTCACGCAGGCGGCGGATTTGAGCGGTAATCGGAATCCTTACCGGACAAACTTCGTCGCACGCGCCGCACATGGTGCAGGCGGTCGGTAGGTCGCGTGTTGAGTCCAAGCCCAACAGGTGCGGCGAAATGATTTCGCCGATGGGGCCGGGGTAGGTCGTGCCGTAGGCCGCGCCGCCGATGCGGGTGTAAACCGGGCAGTGGTTCATGCACGCGCCGCAACGGATACATTGCAGGGTGCGGCGCATTTGCTCTTCGGCATAGGCCTGACTGCGGCCGTTGTCCAGCAGCACCAAGTGCATTTCCTGCGGGCCGTCGAGTTCGCCGCTGCGGCGCGGGCCGGTAATCATGTTGAAATAGGTCGTAATGTTCTGACCGATGGCCGAACGCGGCAGCAAGCTGTACAAAGGCGGAACGTCCGACAGCTTGGCCACGATTTTTTCAATGCCGGTAATCGCGATATGCACGGGCGGCACGGTGGTGCTCAGGCGGCCGTTGCCCTCGTTTTCGACTAGGCACAGCGTTCCCGTTTCGGCGACGGCGAAATTGACGCCGCTCAGGCCGACATCTGCCGTGCGGTATACGTCGCGCAGGGCTTGGCGGGCGAAGCCGGTCAGTTGGTCTACGTCGTCGGTCAGCGGTGTGCCGAGGTTTTGGTGGAACAGTTCGCTGACTTGTTCTTTGGTTTTGTGAATCGCGGGCATCACGATGTGGGTGGGTTTTTCACCCGCCATTTGAACGATGAATTCGCCCAAATCGCTTTCCACCGCTTTCACGCCGTTGTCGGCCAAATAATGGTTCAGCTCGATTTCCTCGCTGACCATGGATTTGCCTTTGACCATCAGTTTGCCGTTGTGCGCGCTGACGATGCCGTGAATAATTTCGCAGGCTTCCGCAGGCGTTTCCGCCCAATGCACTTTCACGCCCAAACGGGTCAGGTTTTCTTCCAGCTGCTCCAATAAGTCGGGTAGGCGGGACAGGGAACGCTGACGGATGTGTTCGCAAAGGGTGCGCAATAATTGCAGTTCTTCTTCGTCCGACAATACGGCCTTGCGTTTGGTCATCAGCATGTCCATGGCCGTGCGCAGGCTTTTGCGCAGGGGTTTGTCGGACAGGGCGTTTTTCGCGTTTTGCTTGAAGGTTTCCGGTTTCGGATGGAAATGTATGGTTTGCGTACTCATGCCGCGTCCTCCAGGTCTGCCGGGTTGATGTGGGGCGGTACGAGTGCGAGTACCACCAAATCGCGCGGGCCGTGCGCGCCGTAGGCCAGGGTCAGTTGGATGTCTGCGGTTTTTGACGGGCCGGATACCAATACGACGTTGGTCGGCATGCCGTCGGCCATTTTTTCCCCGCTCATGGCGTGGTGGAAGGTGTTGTACATTTTTGCCGCATCAAACAGGCAGAAGTGTACCGGCGGAACCAGGCTTTGGCTGCGCGGCTCTTCAATGTCCGGCCACAACATCAGCGTGCCGGTGAGGGCGATGCCGCAGCGGGCGGAGGTAAAGCCTGCGTCGATGTTGGTAAAGTAACTGTCTTTCCAATCTTCAATCGGTTTGTCGAAGGATTTGACTTCGATATCCGAGGCCGTCTGAAAAGCACGTTCGGCGGTTTGGCCGTGCTCGGTCTTCAGGGGCAGCAGGATGTTTTTCAATCCTTTTTCTCTGGCTACGCGCACCATGGTTTGCGGCCAGGTTTCGGGTGTTACCCAGTAGATTTCGGTTTTGACCGCCCGCATGGTTTTCGCCCAGTGTTTCAGGCGTTCGGTTTCGCTGTCCCATTCCGGTGAGGTTTCGCGGTAGTATTCGTCCACTTTCGGTTCGATCATCGGGTAGGCGTTGGCCTTTCTCAGTTTGGCCAGGATGTTGTCGCGTGCGCTCATGCTTTGCCTCCCGTGCGTTCCAGCAAGAAGGTGGCAATGTGTTTGGGTTTGGGCATGTCGGGTTCGTCTTTGGCGATTTTGCCGCCGATATTCATCATGCAGCCCGCATCGGCACTGACGATTTCCACCGCTTCGGTTGCTTTTAAGGAGGCTACTTTGTCGGCCACCATCGCACCGGAAATGTCAGGCTGCTTGACGGAGAATGTGCCGCCGAAGCCGCAGCATTCGCTTTCGTGGTCGTGTACCACGCGTTCGACGTTTTTCAGGCTGTCTATCAGTTTCCAACCTGTGATGTGCACGCCCATTTCGCGCCGTGCGCCGCAGGAGGTGTGAACGGCCACTTTGATGTTGTCGCCTTTGTCTTCGGGCGTATAGCCGATATCCAGCAGGAAGTGGGTGAATTCAACCACGCGGTCGGCCACTTTTTGCGCTTGTGATTCATACCGGCTGCCTTTGAATACGTCCGGCCAGTGGTGTTTCATCATGCCACCGCAGGAACCGGAAGGCACGACTATCGGCCAGTTTTCGGGGAACAGGTCCAGTTGGGCTTTGGCGATTTCAAAGGCTTCTTTCGGATGCCCCGATGTGAAGGCGGGTTGGCCGCAGCAGCTTTGCGCCATCGGGAAATGCACGCGGATGCCTTGCTGCTCGATCAGCGTAATTGCATCCATACCCGCTTCGGGCATGAAAATGTCCAGCAGGCATGTGCCGAAAAAATACACATCGGCAGGTTTGCTGCCGACAGTGGGTTCGGTATTTGTGTTCATGGTTTGGCTTTTGGTTTGTGTTTTGGTAAATTGGTCAGACCAATTTTATTGGAGTAGGGTTACTTTAAGTAATCTTATGTAAGCGGTCAAGTGACATGTGGTTTTTTATGTTTTTAACCTGATAAAAAAATAAGGTTTTTGCGGGAATTTAAGTAAAATTGACGACAATTACGCCGTCTGAAAAATCTGTCGGGCGGCCATAAGCGGAGAGGGTGTGATGCAGAAAGAAAAAACGGTCGGCAGACAGTGTGTCGGTACACAGATTGCCGATATTCTTGAGGAACGGATTTTGCAGAATATTTATCCGGTGGGTGGGAAGCTGCCTCCGGAACGGCAGTTGGCGGAGGAGTTTGGTGTGTCGCGCCAGTCGTTGAGGGCGGCTTTGCGGATTTTGTCGGCGCGCGGGATGCTTTATGCGCGGCAGGGGGACGGACATTATGTTTCCGAGCGGGTGAGTCAGGCTTTGCAACTCGGTTGGGAGGAGGTGGCCGGTAGGCACGATATGGCCGACGAGGTATTGGATTTCCGCCGCAGTGTGGAGGGTTTGCTTGCAGGTTTGGCGGCGCAGCGGCGGACGGAAGCGGATTTGCAGCGTCTGCGCTATTGGCTTGCGGAGTTGGAGTCGGCTTACGGGCAGCATGATTCGGAACGGCAGGCGACGGCCGATGCGGCGTTTCATCAG
Organism: Neisseria sp. HMSC31F04; assembly: GCF_001807735.1. NCBI lineage: Bacteria > Pseudomonadati > Pseudomonadota > Betaproteobacteria > Neisseriales > Neisseriaceae > Neisseria > Neisseria sp. HMSC31F04. Next base: position 9,116 of record NZ_KV790801.1, read on the forward strand.
GTTGTGGCGGAATCGGCACATAATGTGATGTTCACGCGCTTGTCGGAGAGTTTGTTGCGTTTGCTGAAGGGGCATACGCGGCGTAATTTGGCCAATATGTTTGCCGCCGACCGTTACGCGCAGTTGTCGGAACAGCATGAGGCGATTTTCCGCGCCATTGAGAGGCAGGACGCATCGGCGGCGCAACGGGCGGCAGAAGCCCATTTGGATTATGTTCGGCGCAGTTTGCACGATGATGCGGAACGGGCGGCGCGCGAGGCCGTGTCGGCGGCTTTGGCCGAGAATGACGTTCAGGGCGTGTTTGTCGAAACTGTTGCGGGCGGTGGGAAATGATGGCGGCCGTGCGGCAATGTTGCGCCGGCGCAGGTTGGCCGGGCTGTTGGGTGGCGTTGTTTTATCCGAACCGAAAGGCAGTAATTTCTAAAGTATCGGAAACGTCTGCACAATCGGCTTTATTGGGTTTCAATGTTCTGCGGTTCGCCGTTTGGACGAATATTGGTTAATCTGTTGCGGCTGATTTGCCGGATAATGTAGAAAGGCCGTCTGAAAACTGCTTGGAACAGTTTCAGACGGCCTTTTTTGATAGTGGTGCGGGATTATTTCAAACTTTCCTTCAAGCCTTGTATCTTGTCCTGGAATAAGGTTTCGTCGAGGTTCAGGCCATGCGTTTTGGCCACTGTGGCGAATTCCTGCATGCCGGCCAAAATATCCTGGCCGCCCGCACGCATATCGTTTTGGGCGGACAGCATTGTACTTTGGCTGTTGAAGTCGGCATTGATTGCGGTTCTCAAGCCATTGCCCATTTTTTCAAAACCTCCGGCCAGTTTGTTTTGGATGGAGCGGCCTTCGTCGCTTTTCAGTTTGAGGGCTTTGAGTTTGGGGGCGACTTTTTCTGTGAGGACGAGCTGATCGCGCAAAACGCTGCGGACATCTTCTTCATTCTTTGCCTGGCTGATGCGTTGCCGGTATTCGGCTTCCAGATTCGGGTGGAATCCGGCATCTTTCAATGCGCCGGCAATGGAGATTAAGTCGGATTGCTGCGGATTGCCGCAGGCGGCAAGTACGGCGATGCTGCCGATAACCAGCAGGAAACGGCTGATTGTGCGGGTGATTTGGGAGAGGATTTTATTTTGCATAATGATTTCTTTCTCAGTAAGGATAAGGCGGGGCGTTATTGTAACGGAAGGCTGGAAAAAATATAGGCCGTCTGAAAGAGGATTTTCAGACGGCCTGTTGTCCGTTTGTCCGTTGATGTTTAACGTCTGGCCAATACGGCTCCGGCGAGGTAGGAACGTACGCCGACGGTAATCGCGTCGGCGCACTGGCGGCGGAAGACCATGCCGCTGAGTTTGCGCTCTTCTTCCGGATTGGAGAGGAAGGCGGTTTCCACGAGGATGGACGGGATGTCGGGCGCTCGCAGGACGGCGAAGTTGGCCTGATCGATGTCGCCTTTGTGCAACTTGTTGTATTTGCCCAATTCGTTCAGCACTTTCTTGCCCAAAATCGCGCTGTCTTTGTTGGTAACGGTTTGGGTCATGTCGAGGATGGTGCTGTCGATGTCTTTGTTGCCGCCGGTTTTGACGCCGCCGATGGCGTCGGCATTGTTTTGCGTTTGCGCGAGGAATTTGGCTGCAGCACTACTGGCGCCTTTCGTGCTGAGGGTATAAACGCCGGTGCCGCGCGCGCTGGAGCTGGTGAATGCGTCGGCATGGATGGAGATGAAAAGGTCGGCGTTCAGTTTGCGCGCTTTGGCCACGCGTACGCCCAGCGGGATGAAAACGTCTTCGTTGCGTGTCATATAGACTTTGTAGCCCATGCCTTCCATGCGTTTTTTGGTTTCGCGCGCAATGGAAAGGACGACATCCTTCTCGCGCAGGCCGCTCTTGCCGATGGCGCCGGGGTCTTCGCCGCCGTGGCCGGGGTCGAGCACGATAATCGGCTGGCGGTGATGTTTGCGGTCGGTTGGCGGAGGGGGCGGGGTATCGTCCGGAGTTTTGGTCGTTTTCGGCGGCTTCGATACTTCGGGGGGCGCCTGTACCGGCGGGGTGCCGCTGCCTGTGCCCTGGTTGCTGATTTTGCCTTTCGAGTAGTCTTCCAACAGTGCCATCAGCGGGTCGTTGGCATCTTGGGCGTGCATCGGGTAGAGGTCGGCCACCAGCCGGTGTTTGAAGTTGGCAACGGGCGCGAGGGTGAAAAGCTGCGGATTGACGTCGGTTTTCAGGTCGATGACGATGCGTACGGTGTCGGCGGTGTTTTGACCGACGCGGATGATGCCGATATAGGGGTCGCTGCGTTGGACTTTGCTGTTGATGCTCTGCAAAACTTCATTAAGCTGTACGCCTTTGAGGTCGAGTACGAGGCGGCGCGGGTTGTCGAGGGTGAAGTAGTTGTATTGCAGCTTTTCCGTCGATTCCAGCGTGATGCGGCTGTAGGCGTTGGCCGGCCAGATGCGGACGGCGACAAACTGCGGGGCGGCTTTGGCGAAAGCGGCCGGTGTAACGGTAAACAGCAGGCCTGCGGCGGCGCTGCGGACTATTTGGCGGCGGGTAAATTTTTTATCCATGCTTCTAAACTTCTTTGGCCGTTTTCGGTTTGTGCGGATAGGGCGGCACTGCGGCCGTTAGCGCAATGCGTCAGGGTGAGTGTCAGGTCGGCGGGCGGGGTGAAGTTTCCGCCTTTTTGCGGCCACTCTATCAGGCAGACGGTGTTGCCGCCGGTCAAATCGCCCAGCCCCGCGTCTTCCCATTCCTCCGGCGCGGAGAAGCGGTAGAGGTCGAAGTGGTGCAGGGTAAAGCGGGGCAGGGGGTAGGATTCGACGATGGCGTAGGTGGGGCTTTTGACCGCACCTTCAAAACCGAGCGCGCGCAGCAGGCTGCGGGTGAAGGTGGTTTTGCCCGCGCCCAATCCGCCTTCGAGCCAAACCGTCAGCGGTGAGGAGAGGCCGTCTGAAAACGCGGCCGCGAAAGCGGCAGTGGCGGTTTCATCCGGCAGGAAAACGGGCGTGTGGGAAACGGACATGTCGGCCTGACCTGAAAAAAGCACGGATTATGCGTCAAACCGCCGCCCTTGCAAACCTTTGAAACGGCAGAAACGGCAAAAATACCCGTATTTCCCGACAAGCGGCAGGCAAACGGCGTGAAAGGCGTTTAGGCGCGGAAGCGGTTTGGTATAGAATGCGCGTTTTCTTTTTTCAGACGGCCTCTTTCGGCTGATTGTTATGAATACACCCAACCAACGCCCCATCGGCGTTTTTGATTCCGGCGTCGGCGGCCTGACCAACGTGCGCGCCCTGATGGAACGCCTGCCGCTGGAAAACATCGTTTATTTCGGCGACACCGCCCGCGTGCCCTACGGCGTGAAGTCGCGGGCGACCATCGAAACCTTTACCGCCCAAATCGTCGGCTTCATGCTCGAACACGACGTAAAGGCACTTGTCATCGCCTGTAACACCATCGCGGCCGTGGCCGGGCATAAAGTACGGCAGATGGCGGGCAATATGCCGGTTTTGGACGTAATCAGTGCCGGGGCGCAGGCGGCGTTGGCCACCACGCGCAACAACCACATCGGCGTGATTGCCACCAATACCACGGTAAACAGCAACGCCTACGCGCGCGAAATCCACCGCCGTAATCCCGCCGCGCGCGTGCAATCGCAGGCCTGTCCATTGTTTGTGCCGTTGGTGGAGGAGGGTTGGCTGGATCACGAGGTTACCCGCCTGACTGCGCGGGAATATCTGAAGCCGCTGTTGGCCGAAGACGTGGACACGCTGGTGTTGGGCTGCACCCACTATCCGCTGCTCAAGCCGCTGTTGCAGCAGGAAGCGCCGCAGCTGCAACTGGTCGATTCGGCACTGACCACCGCCGAATCCGCCGCCCTGGCATTGCAGGCCGAGGGGCTGCTTAACGACGGCACGGGGCAGACCGCCGATTACCGTTTCTACGTCAGCGATATCCCGCTGCGCTTCCAAACCATAGGCGAACGCTTTTTGGGGCGCAGTTTGCAGCAGATTGAAATGGTGTCGCTGGGCTAGGGTTTGGGCTGGCCGCTGCGGTTTCCGCATCCGTTCACTAAAAAAGCGGCAAATTCGAGGTGTCCGACCTTAACTGCGGGTTTTGCCTTGAATTTGCCGATTTTTAACCAAAATCCGCTTGAAAACCTGCAGTCAATAACTCTTGGGCCGCCAGTTTGACAAAGAGGCCGTCTGAAAAACCCGTCTCGCAGGTTTTCAGACGGCCTCGATTTTGGATTGCGCCTACTGCGCTTCAGGCCTCGGGCAGCTTTCGGTGCGCGGTTTGAGTTTCTGATAGGCCTCGCAGGCGCGGTAGAGGTCGGGGTAGAGGTTTTTGAAATACGGCGAGGCGTGGATTTGCTTCGCGTAATAGTTCAGCGAAGAAGGGTAGTAGTGATAGAGTTTTTCCAGCCATTCGGCCGCTTTTTCGGTATTGCCCTCGCGGTATTCGTAGAGGGCGTATTGATAGGCGGTGGCGTAGGGGCGGTGCCGCAGAGCGCGTTTGGACGCTTCGGCCGCCCAGGGGCGGATTTCCGGGTCGAAGGGCGTGCCGCGTCGGGTTAGCGAGAGGTCGGCGTAGTAGGCCAGTAACGGTTCGGTACGCGCGATGCGTTCCAATCCCGAAACTTTGCGGACGACTTCTTCGGCGGTGTCGGTTTTCACGTGGCGGTCGAATTTCACCAAATCGTTGTAAACGAAGCCGAGTTTGACGATGCCGCAGATGATGAGGAAGGCGGAGGCGGCAGGCAGCATGGCTTTGATGCCGTAGCCCGTCCGAATGCGGGTTTCAGACGGCGTGATGCTCATCATGACGGCAAAGGCGGTTAGGAAATAGATGTACCACAGCGGGTATTCCAACATGCTGTGGCACAGGCTGACGGTCATCAGTGCGAGCGGCAGCATGCTTTCGGCGGAAGCAGGCCGTCTGAAATACGGCCATATCACCCACAGCGCGCCGCCAAACACCAGCAGCGTGCCGACCAGCCCCATTTCGGCCAACAGCTGCAAAACGATGTTGTGCGAATGGGTAAACAACACGCTGATGCCGTTGGGGCTGAAACCGTTGGGAAAACTGCCGGCAAGGAAGCCCTGGAGGGGATAGCTGTCCCAGCCGTGCCCCCACAGCGGCGCATCTCGGAACACGCGCCAGGCGTTGCGCCATTCGAGGTCGCGGGCGGACATGGCGAAAGAGCTGCCCTCCATCCGCTGCAAGGCGGTTTCCACCTGACTGATGCCCAGCCAGCCCAAGACGGTGTTCAGCGAAAACTGCACCGCCACCACCATGGCCAACGCAAACAAAGTAATCAACAGCAGGCGGTTGCCCTTGCGCCCCTGCCGCCACCGCCAAAACAAGGCCAGCAGGCCGACGGCGGCCACATACAGCAAAATCGTGCGCGAATTGACCAGCCCCATCGTGCCCGACAGGAACAGCACCGCCGCCGCGCCGAGTAGGGCGTGCAGGCGGCGTTGCGACCACAACCACGCCGCCGAAAGCAGGCCCCACATCAGGTAATGCCCCAAATGATTGCGCTGGCCGAGCTGGCCGGTAATATTGTTTTTCGCCCCCAGGGCCAGGTAACCCGTGAAATGGCTTGTCCAACCCGCATACTGCATCACCGCCACCGCCGCCTGCAGGCAGCCACCGATCAGCAAAACCCAGGCCAGCGCGGCGGTAACCCGTTCCTGCCCCAGCGAGGCTACCCAACCCCGGCAGGCCCATGCCGCCAGCGACAGCACGACGAACGCCCAGGCCGCCATATCGCTCATGCCTAGATAATCCAACCCCATCACTCGCGCCTGCACATGCCAAAAGGCCGCCAGCAAGAGGAAATACACCGTTCCGCGCGGCGGCAATACATTCAGACGGCCTGTGACGAAAGTCAGCAGCACCAACAGCAGCGCGAACACCAGCGAACCGCTTTCCAAATAAAAACTGCTCAAAGGGCCGACGCGCAAAATCGATAAAAACGGCACCGCCGCAATCAGGAAAAAGGCGGACAACAGCCAGGCAAACGCCCACGCGCCGCCCTTGTTGGTCAGGGAAAAATCATCACGCATGAGTACGCTCCCGAATCCGTTTCACATACAGCAGGCAGGAAACGAAATACAGCGAACTGAGCACCACCGCCCCTGCCGCACACCACCGTCCGGCGGGCGTATGGTCGAACAAACGCATCACCGCCTCGGCGAAATACAGCAGAATCATCATGCACGACCACTGAAACGTATACACGCGGCCTTTCAATACCCCCGCCAGCGGCAGGCATAAGGGCAAAGCCTTCAAAGCCAGCCAAGAGCCGCCCTCGCGCAACGGCGCGAACCACAATTCCCAGGCCAGGCACAGCGCAATCAAGGCCGACAGGCTGAACACCGCCAAACGCTGCGGCAGAAGGGCATGATTGGTTTTATCCATTTTTATAAATCTTTATTTCAATAACGGTTGCAGACAGGCCGTCTGAAAACCGTGCGCAGAAGGCGCGGCAGCTGCGTATGCCCGAACGGGGCTTCCGCAGGAGGCGCGGTTGTCGCGAAAGTTAAAATGAAGCCGGCGGACGGCGGATTGCAGCCCTGCCGATGGCGGGCAAAGCATGAAACGCAGCGTCCGCAGCGAGGCGCGCATTATAGGGCAAGGCCGTCTGAAAACGAAGCATCCGCAGCGGGGCGCGGTTCGGGGCGGGTGCGGCTGCTGCGCCTTCTGCGCAGGTGGGGTTTTCAGACGGCCTGTTTCAATTCCCGCCATGCAGCAGGTATAATGCGGCCTATTTTCAACAAAGGCCGTCTGAAACCTTTGCCGAACATTGTGCGCGCACAAGATTGGGCAAAGGTTTTATTCGGAAAAACGACCGTGCCGCCCGTCGGCTTTCCGGCGTTTCCGGCGTATGGAAACCCCGCTTCCCGGCTTGAGCCGCGGTTTGGCCTTGCCACCGCGTTTCCCACCGAAGCAGTGTTTCAGACGGCCTGCTTCACGGAATCCCTATGCTGAAAAAATTCTGGCGCAAAGTGGCGGGCAAACCTGCCGCCGAAGCCGTCAAAACCGTCCTGCCGTTCGAGCGGCACGGCTTTACCGCCGACCACATCAGCTTCGCCGCCGAAAAAGTCGTCTCACGCCTGCAACAGGCCGGCTATGAAGCCTATGTGGTCGGCGGCGCAGTGCGCGACCTCCTGATCGGCGCGGAACCGAAAGACTTCGACGTCGCCACCAACGCCACGCCCGAAGAAGTCCGCGCCGTCTTCCGCCGCAGCCGCATCATCGGCCGCCGCTTCCGCATCGTCCACGTCATGGTGGGGCCAGAAACCATCGAAGTCACCACCTTCCGCGGCGGCGGTAAGGCAGTGCAGAACGAACAGGGTCGGATTATGAAGGACAACACCTACGGCACGCTGGCCGAAGATGCGGGGCGGCGCGACTTCACCTGCAACGCCCTCTATTTCGACCCCGTGAAAGGCGAAATCATCGATTTCCATAACGGCGTCGAAGATGTCAAAGCCCGCAGGCTGGTGATGATAGGCGACCCGGCCGAACGCTATCAGGAAGACCCCGTCCGCATCCTGCGCGCCGTCCGCCTGGCGGGCAAACTCGGCTTTACGGTGGAAGAACGCACCGCCGCGCCGATTTCCAAATACGCAGGCCGTCTGAAAGAAGAGCCGCCGGCCCGCCTGTTTGACGAAATCATGAAACTCCTCTTTTCAGGCTACGCCCGCCGCTGCCTCGACCAGTTTCACACATTGGGCATAGACCCCCCCATCCACCCGCTGCTCGATGCATTGCAGCAGGCATCGCGCAGCGGCAGGCCGAACATGGTAACCGCCTCCCTGAAAAACACCGATGAACGCCTGCGCGCCGACAAATCCGTTTCCGTCGGCTTCGTCCTCGCCGCCCTGATGTGGGAACCGCTCAACGGCTATTGGCAAAAACGCATGGAACGCGGTGAAAAAGCCGCCCCCGCCCTGGCGGAAGCCATTGCCGAACTGCGCGAAACCATGGAAAAAGGCTGGGGCGTGCCGCAAAAATACGCCGCCACCATGCGCGAAATCTGGGTATTGCAGCCCCAGTTCGACAACCGCCGCGGCGCACGGCCGCACCGACTGCTGGCGCAGGCACGGTTCCGCGCCGCCTACGACTTCCTCATGCTGCGCGCCCAGCTCGGCCAAGCCGCCCGCGAACTGGCCGACTGGTGGACGACATTCCAACATGCCGACGAAACCGAACGCGCCGCCATGACCGCCGCCGCCCCGCAAAACCCGCACGAAGGCACGAAAAAACGCCGCCGCCCGCGCAAACGCAAAAAAAGCGGCAACGCCGCCGCCGAAGCCTGACTTCGGCCGACAGACAAAGGCCGTCTGAAAACCGATTTTCCGCAAACTGTCTTTCAGACGGCCTCAAATACCCTTCCAACCGATTAACCTTATTTACAGGAAACCCAAAATGGCAGCCTACAACATCCAAAAAGTCCTGTCCGTACATCACTGGACGGACGCCTATTTCACCTTCACCTGCACCCGCGACGAATCCCTGCGTTTTGAAAACGGCCAGTTCGTCATGGTCGGCCTGATGGTGGACGGCAAACCGCTGATGCGCGCATACAGCGTCGCCAGCGCGAACTACGAAGAACACCTCGAATTTTTCAGCATCAAAGTGCAGGACGGCCCGCTGACCAGCCGCCTGCAACATCTCAAAGTCGGCGACGAAGTCCTCATCAGCAAAAAGCCCACCGGCACACTGGTGGCCGGCGACCTCAATCCCGGCAAACACCTCTACCTGCTTTCCACAGGCACAGGCATCGCCCCCTTCCTGGCCGTTACCAAAGACCCTGAAATCTACGACATGTTTGAAAAAGTGATTTTGGTGCACGGCGTGCGGTACAAAAAAGATTTGGCCTATTACGACCGTTTCACCAAAGAATTGCCGAACGACGAATACTTGGGCGAAATGATCCGTGAAAAACTGATTTACTACCCTATCGTTTCCCGCGAAGACTACGAACACCACGGCCGCCTGACCGACCTGATGGAAAGCGGCAAGATGTTTGAAGACATCGGCCTGCCCAAAATCAACCCGCAGGACGACCGCGCCATGCTGTGCGGCAGCCCCGCGATGCTGAAAGACACCCGCCGCGTATTGAACGATTTCGGCCTGGTGGAGTCGCCCAAAGTCGGCGTGCGCGGCGATTTCCTGATTGAACGCGCGTTCGTCGATCAGTAAGCCGCCCCAGCCTTATAGGCCGTCTGAAAAAACGCCGCCCCGAAACCGCATTCCGGCTTCGGGGCGTTTGTATTGCAAAAACAACGCAGACAATACTGTTAATCTCCGCCGCCGCCCAACAGAATGCATTTATAACGATAATATTTGTTTACGCTATTTTTCCTCAGTCGGGCGAAAGGCAAACAAAGGGCTGACTATAATGTAAGCAATTCCGGCACCTGCCGTGTTTCCACGAAAGGACGAAACAATGACCATGAAACCACTTATGGCAGTATTACTCGCCGCCAGCCTCTCCTTCCCCGCCATCGGGGCGGAAGCGCGGGGTACGGCAAACCAGAAGAAAGCCACCCTTGCCGGCGCGGCGGCAGGCGCGGTTGTAGGCGGCCTGCTGGGTAACGACGGACAAAGCGCGATTATCGGCGCAGTGGCGGGCGGATTGGCGGGCAACGCCTATGCCTACCACAATAAAAAAATGAACCAAAAAGACGGCGACATCGCTTGGCGCGACCAACGCTACCGCGAAGCCCGCCGCTATGGTTACGGTTACGGCGACCCTTACTACTGCGAGGCGCGTTATAAAAAGGGCAAACACCACTATCATCGCAAACACCGCGACTGGGACGATGATTACGATGATTGGGACGATTACGACGACGATTAAATCCGCCGTGTAAATATCTGAAGAAAGGCCGTCTGAAAATCTACTTTCAGACGGCCTTTTGTGTGCCGGAAAACCCTGTCAGGCCGGTTCCGCCATTTCCAACGCCTGCTTGATGTCCACGGCAACGACGCGCGAGACGCCTTTTTCCTGCATGGTTACGCCGACGAGCTGCTCTGCCATTTCCATGGTCAGGCGGTTGTGGGAGATGTAGAGGAACTGGGTTTGCGCCGACATTTCTTTGACCAGGTTGCAGAAGCGCGAGGTGTTGGCGTCGTCCAGCGGGGCATCGACTTCGTCCAGAAGGCAGAAGGGGGCAGGGTTGAGGCTGAACAGGGCGAACACGAGGCTCATGGCGGTGAGGGCTTTTTCGCCGCCGGAGAGGAGGTGGATGGTGCTGTTTTTCTTGCCGGGCGGGCGCGCCATAATGGACACGCCGGCGGTCAGGAGGTCGTCGCCTATCATTTTGAGGGTAGCTTCGCCGCCGCCGAACAGGGTCGGGAAGAAGGTTTGGACTTTGCCGTTGACGGCGTCGAAGGTTTCTTTGAAACGCGCTTTGGTTTTGTCGTCGATTTGGGCGATGGCTTCTTCCAAAAGGGTGATGGCTGCCTGCACGTCTTCGCTCTGGCTGCGGTAGTAGCCGTCGCGTTCGCGCGCTTCTTCGAGTTCTTGCAGGGCGGCGAGGTTGACGGCTCCGAGGGCTTCGATTTGCTGGGTGAGGCTGCCGATGCTGCTGTTCAATACTTTCGGCGATTCTTTCGCCAACGCTTCGAGCGCATCCAAATCGGCGGCGCGTTCGGTCAGGTTTTGATGGTAGCGTTTGGCGTTAATCAGGGCTTCCTGTTGTTGCAACAGGGCGGTTTGGGTGGCGGCCTGAAGCTGCGGCAGCTTGGTTTGCAGGGTTTGTACGCGGGCGTATTGTTCCCTACCCTGCTCCTGAATCTGCGCGAGTTTGTCCTGCACGGCGATGTATTCTTCGTCCAGCGTGTGTACGGCTTCGGTCAGCTCGTCGAGCTTGATGTGCTGCTCGTCGTTTTGGAACTCGGTTTCATAGGCGAGGGCAAGCTCTTGCTGGCGTTCCTGCCAGTCCAGGGTTTGCTGCTCGAGTCGGGCGATTTGCTGTTGGTAGTTTTGTTTTTGCTGGTTGAGCTTGTGAACGGCGACTTCGGCAAGCCCGTATTGGCGGTTGGCTTCCAACAGGGCAAGCTGCGCCTGTTTCAGACGACCTTGCTGCTCTTGGCGGCTGTGTGCGGTGGTTTGCTGCTGGTGTTCGAGTTCGGCGGCGGCTTCCTGCAAAGTAACGATGTCGTCTGAAAGCCCGTCGGACGTGTGTTGCAACACGGTCTGTTCTTCCGCCAACTGCGCCAGTTCGCGCTCGATGTGTTCGCGGCGGATTTGCCCTTGGTTGGTGCGCGCCAGAAGTTCGGCGGCGCGTTGCTGCGCCTGGCTGTATTGGCGCGTGTGCTGCTGTTGCTGCTGCATCAGGTTTTTGTGCTGCGTTTCAGACGAGCGCACAGCGACCTCCGCCTGTTTGAACGCGGCTTCGGCGGCGGAGAGTTTGGGGGCGAGGTTTTCCAGTTCGGACGCGATGCCGTCAAGGCGCGCTTTTTGGGCAATAAGGCTTTCCTGCGCGGGCTTGGCATAGAGCAGAACGCTGACTTTATCGACCTGATGGCCTTCGGGCGTGAGCCAGATTTGATGCGTGCCCAAATCGTTTTGATGCGCGAGGGCGTAGCTCAAATCGGGCGCGCACAATACGCCGTCGAGCCAGTGATGCAATGCCGTCTGAAACGGCGGCTGCGCTTGGATTTGGTTCAGCAATGCCTGTACGGGCAGGGATTTTTTGAGGCCGCCGGAGAGGTCGTCTGAAAGCCATGCCGCCTGCCCCTGCGGCAACGGCGCGGGCGGCACGAAGCCAGACGGTACGCTACGGGCGTGCAGGCGTTCGGCAAGGATGACGGACAAGGCGTGCTGCCACTCGGCGGGCGCGGTGATGTGTTGCCACAGTTGCGGCGCGGCGGCGTGGTCTGTTGCCTGCCAGAAGTCGGCGGCTTCCTGCTGTTGCGACAGGATTTGCGACAACGCCTGCTGCTGCGCCTGCAAGGTGATGTGTTGCTGCTTCAGGCTTTGGAAGCGGCTCGAGGTCGTCTGAAACGCCTCGCGGTCGGCGTGCAAGGCTTCTTCGGCGGCAATGATTTGTTCTTCGTAATGCTCTTGCTGGCTTTGCAACAAGACGGCGGCTTCCTGCGCGGCGGCGGTTTCGGCTTCGTCGGGCAGGTTCAGGGTTTGGTTTTCCTGTTTCAGACGACCTTTGCGCTCTTCGTGCTTGGCAACGGTTTGTTCGGCATGGGCAAGCTGCTGCTGCTTCAACGCCAGTTCGCGGCGGATGCGGTTTGCCTCGTCCTGCTGGGTTTGGAAGGCGGCGTTAAGCGTGGCTTGGGCTTCTTCCAATTCGGGCAGACGCTCTTCGTGTTCGGCAACCTGCATCGCCCATTCCGCCAATTCGGTTTGCTTTTCTTCCGCCTGCAACTCGTTTTCTTCAAGCTGCACACGGATTTGCTGCTGCTCCTGATGGATGCGCTGCATCTGCGCCTGCGCCGCCTGCTTGTCGCGTTCGATGCGTTGATGCAGGTTTTGCTGATGGCGGATTTGTTCTTCCAAACGGGCAATCTGCTCGCGCAACACGCCGCGTTTGTTGCTCAGTTCATGTACCGCCTGTTGCTGCGACTGTTCGGCAGTCTGCAAGGCGTGTACTTCGTCGTTTAACGCCTGAACCTGCGCGGCGGTTTCGTCCTGCTGCGCCTGCAAAGATTGATGTTGCGCGGTCGCCTTGTCAGCGGCGGCAAGCGATTGCTGCCATTGGGCGTAATCGAGCAAATCCTGTTGCTGGTTCAACTGCGCAGTCAGGGATTTGTAACGCTCGGCGGTTTCTGCCTGTTTCTCCAGCTTTTCCACCTGACGCACCAACTCGTTCTGCAAATCGCCCAAACGCTGCAAATGCTCGCGCGTATCTTTCAGACGACCTTCCGTCTCCTTGCGGCGTTCCTTATATTTGGACACGCCCGCCGCCTCCTCGATATAAGCGCGCAACTCCTCCGGCCGCGCTTCGATGATGCGCGAAATCATCCCCTGCTCGATAACGGCATAACCGCGCGCGCCCACGCCCGTACCCAGAAACAAATCGGTAATGTCGCGGCGGCGCACGGTCTGATTGTTGATGAAATAAGTCGATTCGCCCTGACGCGTCAGTTGCCGCTTGATGCTCACCTCGGCATACTGCCCCCACGCCCCCTGCAAACTGTGATCACTGTTGTCAAACACCAGCTCCACCGAAGCCCTCGGCGCAGGACGGCGCGTCGCCGCACCGTTAAAAATCACGTCCTGCATACTCTCGCCGCGAAGCTGCTTCGCCGAAGCCTCGCCCAAAACCCAGCGCACCGCGTCAATCACATTCGACTTACCGCAACCGTTCGGCCCGGTAACCGCAACAAGCTGCCCCGGCACATGAATCGTGGTCGGGTCGGTAAAAGATTTGAAGCCGGAGAGTTTGATGTGGGTCAGGCGCATGGGATAAGGACGGGGAGAAAAAGCGGAGTATTCTAAATGAAAACAAAAAATCTGTCAGATAACAGGAGTTTCGGCATGTTAAATAATGAGGAAGTTGAATAACATAGTAATAACATTACAAGGGATTTTTATAAAATAACCGACAACAACAGCGTTACATTCAAAGGTTTGTCCAGTGGTGAAACATTGAATAGCGTATTGCAAAAACATGTTGAATTCCTCGGTTAATAGCTGAAAGTCAAACCCCTCAATCCTAATGATTGAGGGGTTTTATTTCTTCAGCGGCAGAGGTATGGATTTGGGTACGGCTGTTTATGCAAAAAACCGAAAAACATCTGGCTTGATAGGCCGTCTGAATTTAGTATCGCACCCGTTTTGTATTTTATCGATTGCTCATTTTTGTATGAAAGACTATTCCACGCCATTTTTAACCCGCTTTTCCCGACTGTTTAAAATGCTTCTTTGGTTGTTTTCAACAGTACGGCGGATCAGGCGGTTGGACAAAGCTTCTGTCGAACAACGGAATGCCGAATTTTCGGCTATTTGTGCCGAAGCACTTTCCATATTGAATGTTCGTCTGATTGCAAATAACAGGCCGTCTGAAAGCTTGAAAGGCGTATTGGTGGTGGCCAACCACATATCGTTGTTGGACATTTTTGCAATTACCGCACTCTGCCCGAGCAGTTTTATCGCCATGAAGGAATTGAGCCGTTGGCCGGTAATCGGGCGGGTGGCGCGCAATGCGGATACGGTATTTATCGATCGGAGCAGCCGTAAAGACATCAATATCATCAATGAAGCGATTTGCCGTTCGCTGGCAGAGGGAAAGAACGTCTGTTTTTTCCCTGAAGCACGTACTTCCAGCGGTAACGGCATCCTGCCGTTCAAAGCCGCGTTGTTCCAATCCGCAATTGATGCCGGTTCCAAAATCCAGCCTTTGGCCTTGCGATATTTCGACAGCCAAAAACGGCGGACCACGCAGCCTTCATTCAGTGAAGTCAATTTATTCGTTTCATTGTGGCGCATTGTTTCCATGCAAGAAATAGAAGTGCATGTGGACTTTTTACCGCTTAAAAAACCGCAGGGCGACAGGTATGAGGTAAAGGATAAAATTGAAGCCGCGATTGGCAGGGAAGTCGGTAAAATGCATGAAGTTTGGCAGAATAAATTTTAATAAATAGCATAAAGCAATTAAAAAAATTTGAACAATAAATTATACAAATCGCTCAAGGTATTTTAGAATGTACCCATTGAAATTCCACGGGTCAGACGCATTTCCCGTATTCCATTTACCCTTGAACCATTTAAGTTAGGAGATTGATATGAGCATCAACATTAAAACTTCAGAACAACTGGTCGGTACCAAAGTACCCTCAGTCGTATTCCACACCCGCCAAGGCGACGCTTGGGTAGACGTTTCTACCGACGACCTGTTCAAAGGTAAAACCGTGGCCGTATTCTCTTTGCCCGGTGCATTTACCCCGACTTGCTCTTCTACCCACTTGCCGCGCTACAACGAATTGGCCAAAGAATTCTTCAAACGCGGCGTGGATAGCATTTTGTGCGTATCCGTAAACGACACTTTTGTGATGAACGCATGGTTGGCCGATCAGGAAGCCGAAAACATCACCGTCGTACCGGACGGCAATGGCGAATTCACACGCGGCATGGGCATGCTGGTTTCTAAAGACCAACTGGGCTTCGGCGACCGCTCTTGGCGTTACTCCATGCTGGTTAAAGACGGCGTGATTGAAAAAGCTTTCGTAGAGCCGGTAAAAGACGGCGATCCGTTTGAAGTATCCGATGCGGACACCATGCTGAAATCCATCGATCCTTCTTGGAAAGAACAGCCTTCGGTTGCCGTATTCACCAAACCGGGCTGCCCGTTCTGCGCCAAAGCCAAAAAAGCCCTGCAAGACAAAGGCTTGGCTTACGAAGAAATCGTTTTGGGCAAAGATGCGACCACTACTGCCGTGCGCGCGATTACAGGCAAAGCGACTGCACCGCAAGTATTCATCGGCGGCCAATACATCGGCGGCAGCGAAGACTTGGAAGCCTATCTGGCCAAAAACTAAGTTTCCGCTGTAAACGGGCGGTTTAACCGCCGCCCGACGGATAACCCAAGGGTTATTCGGGTAACCCGACCCGCCGTGCCGTGTTACCCGAATAACCCTTTTCATTATCATGCCGTCCTCACGGCATCTTGATCGGGCTGCGCAAGACGCAAATACACCCAAACACGCACACATCACAAAAGGCCGTCTGAAAAAACGTGCGGCCTCGACAATATTGCCAAAACGCAGCCCCAAACATCAAGCCGCCATATCGACGGCAACCCGCCAACCAATATGGAAGGAAATGCAATGAAACAACTGCAAGCAGACGTCGTCGTCATTGGCGGCGGCACAGCCGGCATGGGCGCATTCCGCAATGCCCGCCAATACACCGACAATGTCTACCTAATCGAAAACCATGCTTTCGGCACAACCTGCGCCCGCGTCGGCTGTATGCCGTCCAAGCTGTTGATTGCCGCGGCCGAAGCACGCCATCACGCCCTGCATACCGACCCCTTCGGCATTCATCTGGATAAAGATAGCATCACAGTGAACGGCGAAGAAGTGATGAACCGCGTCAAATCCGAGCGCGACCGCTTCGTCGGGTTCGTGGTGGAAGACGTGGAAGCGTGGCCGTCTGAAAAACGTATCATGGGTTCGGCCAAATTCATCGACGAGCACACCGTACAAATCGACGACCATACCCAAATCCGCGCCGACCGCATCGTCATCGCCACCGGTTCGCGCCCGGTTATTCTGCCTCAATGGCAGGTTTTGGGCGACCGCCTGATTATCAACGACGACGTGTTTTCATGGGATACCCTGCCTGAAAGTGTCGCCGTATTCGGCCCGGGCGTCATTGGTTTGGAACTCGGACAGGCACTTTCCCGATTAGGCGTAAAAGTTGAAATCTTCGGTAAAGGCGGCCTGATCGGCGGCATTACCGACCCCGTGGTGCTGGAAGAAGCCAAAACCGTGTTCGGCGAAGAACTGACCCTGCACCTGAACGCCGACACCGAAGTCGGCCTGAACGGCGAAGGCAATGTGGAAGTCAAATGGCACGAAGACGGACAAAGCGGCACATTCACCGCGCAATACCTGCTGGCCGCCGTCGGCCGCCGTCCGAATACCGACAACATCGGTTTGGAAAACCTGAATATCGAATTGGACGAACGCGGCGTGCCGAAAGCCCATCCGCTGACCATGCAGACCAGCATCCCGCACATCTTCATCGCCGGCGACGCATCCAACCAACTGCCGCTGCTGCATGAAGCCAGCGACCAAGGCAAAATCGCGGGCGACAATGCCGGACGCTATCCGCATATCGCAAACGGCCTGCGCCGCAGCACCATCGGCGTGGTGTTTACCAATCCGCAGATTGCCAGCGTCGGCCTGCGTTACGCCCAAGTGCGCCAACGCTACAAAAATCCCGAATGCGTCGCCATCGGCGAAGTTTCCTTCCGCAATCAGGGGCGCAGCCGCGTGATGCTGGTAAACAAAGGCCATATGCGCGTGTATGCCGAACAGTGCAGCGGCCGCCTCATCGGCGCGGAAATCTTCGGCCCCGCCGCCGAACATTTGGCGCACCTGCTGGCTTGGGCGCATCAGGCGGGTATGACCATTCCGCAGATGTTGGATATGCCGTTCTATCATCCCGTTATCGAAGAAGGCCTGAGAACCGCCCTGCGCGACGTGATGGCCAAGCTGAAAATCGGCGGCGAAATGCATAGCGAATGCAAGGAATGTGTTGGCGACTAAGTCGTGTTTTGATACATTGAGGTCGTCTGAAAGCCGGAAAACCGGTTTTCAGACGGCCTTTGTTTGTGTATTTGCCGCAATTGCTGATGGATTGGCTTAAACAGCCGAAGATTGTAAATCGGAAGAGGGCAGCGTGCTAAGCGGTACGGAGTCGGTTCGTTGCCTGCCGTAACAAATACAATGTGTTTCAGACGGCCTGATGATGTTTTTGAACGGAAGAGCCGTTGATGAATAACAGACACATGATTACTGCCGGTTCATCTATCATGCAGCGGCAAAAATCCCGCCATACCGCTTGGTTGCAGAAAGTAAATCGAAGGCCGTCTGAAAAACCTGATTACGGGTTTTCAGACGGCCTGAGACCTTTGCAA